>DATNBU010000037.1 GCA_035571835.1 Candidatus Limnocylindrales bacterium
GGGGGGGGGGGGGCCTCGTCGCCGATTTCGCGCTGATCAGCGCTGCTGCGCCCACCAGAATCAGGACATTTCGCCTGCAAATCGTTGTTTCCAGGTGGGCATCGCCATACGCTCCGCACCTGCCGCGTTAATGACACCTCCGAGAGGGCTGCCTCCTATGAAAACGCTGGACCCCGACAAGCACGACGACAACGGTGCCATCGGGGAGCAGCCGGATTCCGAGCACGACCGCCTCGCGCAGCCGGTCGACAACGAAGAGCCACCCAGGCTCGCGTTTCCCGTCGTCGGCATCGGCGCGTCGGCCGGCGGTCTCGAATCGGCAATCGAGTTCTTCGAGCACATGCGCGCCGACAGCGGCATGGCCTTCGTGCTCGTGCAGCACCTCCCGCCCGACCGCGAAACGCTGATCCCCGAGATTCTGTCGCGCAAGACGACGATGCCGGTGGACGTCATTGCCGAAGCCCAGAAGGTCGAGCCGAATCACGTCTACGTGATCCGGCCCGGGCGTACGGTCACACTGCGCGAGGGAGTCTTTCATCTCGGCGAGCCGCTCGTGAAGCCGATGCACAACCGGCCGGTCGACGACTTCTTCCGATCGCTCGCCGAGGAGCAGCGCGAGCGCGGCATTGCGATCGTGCTGTCCGGCATGGGCAGCAACGGCACCGCCGGAGCGCAGGCCGTCAAGGCCGTCGGCGGCCTTTGCATCGCACAGGATCCGGACTCGGCGGCGTATCCGTCGATGCCGCGTCATCTTATCGACGCGGAATACGCCGACTACATCCTGAGGCCGGCCGACATGCCGGAGACGCTCCTTGCGTACGCGGGTCATCCTTACGCGCGGGATCGCGGTGGAGATTTCGAGCAGACGCTCGGGCGCGAGCAGCAGTACGTGCGCGAAATCCTCGCGGTGCTGCGTACGCGCACGCACCACGATTTCAGCGGCTATAAGCGGCCTACGTTATTGCGCCGCATCCAGCGGCGCATGGGCCTCGCTCGTGTGATGCAGGTCGCGGATTACGCACGCCTGCTGCGCCAGACACCGAGCGAGGTCATGGCTCTCGCGGACGACCTTCTGATCCATGTGACGGGATTCTTCCGCGATCGTGAGCTGTGGGAGGTGCTGCGAAGCCAGGTGATCGTGCCGCTCGTGGCGTCCAAGGATGCCGATTCGTCGATCCGTGCGTGGGTTGCGGCGTGCTCGAGCGGCGAAGAAGCCTATTCGCTCGCAATGCTGCTCGTCGAAGAGTCCGAGCGGGCGGGCAAGCGGCTCGACATCAAGATCTTCGCGACCGATACCGCCGAGCGCACGCTCAGCAACGCGCGCCAGGGCATCTATCCCGGTGGCATCGAATCGGAAGTCGAGCCCGAGCGCCTCGAACGTTTCTTCCAGCGCGACGACGCGGTCTACCGCATCCGGCCCGAGCTGCGCGAGCGCGTGGTCTTCGCGCCGCAGAACCTGCTGCAGGATCCGCCGTTCAGCCGTCTCGACATCATCACGTGCCGCAATCTGCTGATCTATCTCGAGCCGGGCGTGCAGCAGCGCGTGCTGTCGATGCTTCATTTCGGACTGCGCGACGGCGGCACGCTCTTCCTCGGAACCAGCGAGACCGTCGGCGCGAACGACGACATGTTCGAGACGATCGACAAGAAAGCACGCATCTATCGCCGCATCGGCCCCACGCGCCACGGCAACATCGATTTTCCGCTTCCCCGTATCCTGGCGATGCACAATCACGAAGCGGCGTTCGCCGAGAACCGCTCGCTGGCGGCGCGCCAGTCGATCGCGCAGCTCACGACCCGCGCGTTGCTCGACCACCACGTTGGGGCTGCGGTGACGATCGATCGCGACTACCGCATCCTTTACTACCACGGCAACACGTCGCCGTTCCTTCGCCAGCCGGCGGGAGAACCGACGCGTGAGCTGATGTCGGTGATCCGCGACACGCTGCGGGGAGCGGTGCGCGCCGCCGTCCAGCGCGCAATCGCGCACCCGGGCACGACGACGCTCGAGAACGCATGGGTGTACCGCGACGGCGGAGGCCGTGCGCAGATTGCCGTGTCGGTTTCGCGCGCCAGCGCAAAGTCCGAGCCCGACTGCTTCGTCGTCAGCTTTCGCGAGGTCGGCGAATGGCTGGCGAGTGGGGCCAATGCATCGCGTTCCGACCAGGAGAATGCCGACAACCTGCGGCGCGTGCGCGACGAGCTGCAAAGCACGGTCGACGAGTTGCAGACGAGCAACGAGGAGCTCAAGGCGGCACACGAGGAGGTCGTCAGCACCAACGAAGAGCTTCAGAGCACCAATGAAGAGCTCGAAACCAGTCGCGAGGAGATGCAGTCGCTCAACGAGGAGCTCTCGACGGTCAACGGCCAGCTGCAGGCCAAGATGGAGGAATACCAGGCGGTCACGAGCGACCTGGCGAGCCTGCTGACGAGCACCGACATCGCCGTGCTGTTCCTGGATACCGGGTTTCGCATCCGCCGCTTCACGCCGCAGGTCAAGCAGCTGCTCGACGTGATCGCGACGGACGTCGGGCGGCCGTTTTCCGATCTGGCGCAGAAATTCGACGACCCGCTGCTGCTCGAAGAGGCCCGGCTCGTTCTCGAGCGCCTCACTCCGTGCGAGCGCGAGATCGCCGTCGGCCCCGACCGCTGGTTTTTGCGGCGGATCACACCGTACCGCACGGCGGAGAACCGCATCGACGGCGTCGTGATCACGTTCGTCGAAACCACCGCTCGCCGGCGCGCGGAGGAGGCGCTGCGAAGGAGCGAGGAGCAGTTCCGCCGATCCATCCAGGAAGCGCCGGTTCCGGTCATCATGATGGCCGAAAATGGAGAGGTGCTGCAGCTCAGCAGCGCATGGACGGAGCTCACCGGACATACCATCGACAGCATCCCGGTCATGGAAGCTTGGCTCAGCCACGTGGACGACGATGGTGCCGCGGCCGTGCGCAGCCGGATCCGCGATCTCTTCCGGGGCGCGATCCGTACCTTCGAAGTCGACTTCGTGATCCGCACGCGCGACGGACAGGATCGCCACTGGCGCCTGCACGCTTCGTCTCCGGGTGCGCTGCCCGACGGGCGACGGATGTGCGTCGGAATGGCCGTCGACCTGACCGACCGCAAGCGCGCCGAGGCCGAGCTCGAGAGCTCGAAGCAACTCGTCGAAGCGGCGAGCGAGATGAAGGATCGCTTCCTCGCAAACATTTCTCACGAGCTGCGCACTCCGCTGTCGGTGATCCTGATGTGGTCGAAGCTGCTGACGTCGAGCGACATGACCCCGGACGAACAACACGAGGCCTACGACGCGATCGTCCGGGCTGCCGATGCGCAGCGTCGCCTGGTCGAAGACCTTCTCGACACCACGCACATCGCTTCGGGAAAGCTGCGGGTTTCGCTGAAGCCGATCGAGCTCAATCGTCTCGTACGCGCGGCAATCGACGTCGTACGGCCTCTTGCCGACAGCAAGGACGTCACGCTGTCGACCCAGCTGCAGGAGCCGCCGGATGTGGTGCTCGCGGACGCGGGGCGGCTCGAGCAGGTCGTCTGGATCCTTCTGACCAACGCCGTCAAGTTCACGCCGAGCGGCGGCGCGGTCGAGATCTCGACGTGCCAGGACGGCGACTGGGTGGACCTTCGCGTGCGCGATACCGGCGCGGGAATTCCGGCTGATTTTCTCCCCCATCTCTTTCATCCGTTCGCGCAGGCCGAAACAGGTCGAACTCGTTCCGGACTCGGCCTCAGGCTTTCGATCGCGCGCTCGCTCGTCCAGCTTCATGGCGGCGCGATCACGGCCAACAGTGACGGGCTCGGCAAGGGGGCCACGTTCACGATCCGGCTCCCCCGACATGTGCGTCCCGTCGAGCGCGATGCGCTTCACCGCGACGGGAATGCTGGCGGTCAAAGTCTCGGAGGCGTCTCGGTCCTGCTGGTGGAGGACAACGTCGATGCGATCCGCGCGATCAAGATCGCGCTCGAAAACGCGGGTGCGCGCGTCGAAGCGATGACGAATCCGCTCGAAGCTCTCGAAGCATTTCGCGAAGTTGCGCCCCACGTCGTGATCAGCGACCTCAGCATGCCGGAGCTGACCGGCCTCGAGCTGATGCAGAAGCTGCGCGCAATCGAAAAAGAGGAATCCCTCGCTCGCGCAAAGGCGATCGCGCTGACCGCGCTCGCGACCGGACACGATCGCACCGAGGCGCTCGAGAGCGGCTTCGACATCTTTCTTGCCAAACCGATCGACCCCGAGATGCTCATCGCCGAAACCCACGCGCTGATTCACGCCGGAAACAATTGACGTGGACAGCGGAACGGCCCATGACGCGTTCATGGAGCCGGTTCATGTCCTTTGTGTCGACGACAACGCCGACATGCGAAAGATCCTTTCGATGCTCATCGACAGGACGGACGGAATGACCTGCGTCGGAGCGCTCGATAGCGCCAGCAACCTTGCAACCGAAGCGGCCGATCGCGATGCCGATGTCGTGTTGCTCGATCTCGGCATGCCCGGATGCGATTCGTTCGAGGAGATGCGCGCGCTCGCAAGGACGGGCTCGGCGAAAATCATCGTTTACAGCGGGAGCAGTGATCCGGATACCGCCGAACAGTCGATCGCAGCGGGCGCCGCCGCGTGTCTCTGCAAGGGAACGCACCCGCGCGCGCTCGTCGAGAAGATCCTCGACGTTGCGGCGGGCAACTGCTGATCGCCGGCTGGACTAGCCGCAGGCCGGGCAGGCAAGGCTTACCGGCAGGGACACCGCGGCTTTCAATGCAATGAGAGCGTCGGTCGCGGTCGTGCCGCCGGTACCATTGACGTTGCAGTAGCAGACATCGCACTCGGTCGAGCCGACCGACGCACGCAGCACGAACAACGCATCGCCCGCGGTGACCTTGCCGAACGGTGCGACCGGATCCGCGCAACCGGCAATCGCGAGCGACTGAAAAACCGCATCGTCGAAGCTCGCGGTGATCGATCCGCCTGCGGGTCCGGTCTTGGTCGTGCGCAGCTCGACCAGCGCGGCAACTGCACCCTGCGGTGCAGCCGCAGTCACATGATGGGTCGTCCAGTCGGGCGCACTCGTCAGGAACGTCGACTCGAGCAGGTCGTTGAGCGACTGGCTGCAGGCTGCATCGGCTTCCCACCGCACCACGATCACGGCCCTTCCCTCTGCGCTGCCCTCGAGGTCGATCTTGATGTCTGCGCCGAATTCGTAGGTGTCGCCGGCGGTGACCGGCACGCAGGTCGTGATCGCCGTGCTCTTGGGTTCGGTCACGACGATCGCGAGCGAGCCGGACGACGGCGAGCCGTCCGAATCCTGCGGCGACCAGTCGGTGCCGACGGTGGTGTCCCATCCGTCGAGATTGGTATCGAAGTCCGCGTTCGGCAGGAGGTTCTGCGCGAACACCGGGCTCGAAAAGACGGTCAGCATGGCGGCGACGGCGCCGGCGGCCAGCGGTCTCAGCATCGACGGACCTCCATCATCCGCCGCATCCTAGACGATCGCCCGACCTGGCACGAGCAGACGCCGCACGCAGTGTCACGAAAAATCAGATCGGTCGCGACGCGTCCTTCTCGGAGATGCCGAACTTCTCGGCCGGATGATGAATGCCGGACTGCGTGAGCTCGGCGTTGTCTTCGCGAAGAATGTCCTTGAGGGCGCAACGCTCGCGTTCGATCTCGGATGCGGTGCGGAATCCCATCCGCCGCAGCACCGGCAGCGGCGGACACCAGCCCTGCAGCGTGTGCTGCATGTAGAAGCCCTGCACGATCAGCGAAAGCACGAAGCCGCGCCGCCGCCCGGAGAATCCGGCAAGCAGGCCGGCGAGCGAGAATCCCGACGAAGCCATGGCCAGTGCGCGTTCGATGTCCCACTCCTGGTCGAGCATTTTGAGGCGGTGAGGAATGGCGGTCGGATGCTCGGTGAAATAGGCGACGCTCGCGCGAAATGCCTCCTTGATTTCGAGATTGACGTCGCGCGAGGTGTTCGATGGAACGCGGCCTGCAGTGGATTCGATCATGGCTTGCTCCTTTGCCGCATGCGGCGCACGCCGGCATCGCGCCAGGCGGGCAGAGATCAATATGTGGATTCGGCGGCTTGGAGCTCCGGGTGAGAGCTCCAAGTCGCGCTTCTCTGCGACCATTAGGGAGGTCGATGCGGAGTCGAGCAAGTCGAACGCAGCGATTTACCCGAACGGGAGAAAAGCCCTGCCGCGTGCGGCGAATTGCTTCGGAGCGATCGCGTTTGCAGTATCCCGACACCGGGTGAGCGGTTCGCCCGATTCTTCGTGCGAGGCAACGAACAATGACAATCCCGGGAAGCTGTCTGTGTGGTGCGGTGCGCTTCGAAGTGACCGGCGATCCGCTGTGGGCCCACAACTGTCACTGCTCGCGCTGCCGCAAGACGCGCGGCGCGGCGTTCGCATCCAACCTTTTCATTGGCGAGGACGGATTCCGCTACATCGAGGGCGAGAGCGAGGTCCGTTCGTACAAACCGCCGGGCGCCGAGCGGTTCACGCACGCGTTCTGCACCCGGTGCGGCTCGAGCATGCCGTGGCGCAACGAGAGCCGTGCGATGGTGGTGGTGCCGATGGGGTGCCTCGACGGCGATCCCGGAATCGAGCCGCGCGCGAACATCTTCGTCGAGTCGAAGGCGACCTGGTTCGCGATCACCGATGCGCTGCCGCAGAGTCCGGCCGCGCCCGGAAGCTGAATCCCACGGTCTCTACAGGCACGCCGAGCACTGCAGCGGCGTCGCGCCGGAGACCGCAAAGCGCAGCACCTTGAGCGCGTCCGTGCTCGCGACCACGCCGTTGCCGTCGCCGTCGCAGACGCACGGCAGGCATTCGAGAGTTCCCACCGCAGTTTTCAGTACCTGCAGCGCATCGCCCGCGGTCGTCGTGCCGCTGTTGTTCGGGTCACCGCAGCGGGCTTCGACGGCTCTGGTGAACTGCAGCAGCATCGTGCCGTGCGTATCCTTGAGGCTGAACGTGTGCGGCGTGCCGAGGAAGCCGAACGTGTACGCCGGGAACGGATCGATCAGGTCGTCATTCAGGAATGCATCGTCGGTGATGGCGAGGAAGAGCTGGACGTCCTCGTCGGGCGTCCCGTCGATCGACATCGTGCCGCCTTCGTTGCCGACCACGCGCGGACCGTCGTAGGCGCGAAAGGTATCCGACGGCGAGCTGCCCGAGAGCTGGACCTCGTAGAACGCGGTGTGCGAGCCGCGGATTTCCGTCTCGAGGAAATCGGCAACGAACGCCGAGTTGTGCGTGTGCGGATACTCGCCGCGCATCGGGTCGTCGTCGGTGTCGGGCGTGCTGGTGTCGAACGTGAAATAGCCCGTGACGACGGTGTCGAGCGGTACGGTGAGACCGAACGGTTTGCCGGCCACGGTTGCCGCCCTTGCCTCGTACGCCACCGTAACGATTGCCGCGCGGGCTCCGGTCGAAAGCAGAGCCAGCATCGGCAACGTCATCGTCAGTCGGAATGCGTGCATGTTCCCCTCCTTCTGAAGCGCGCGGTTTCCCGCGCTCAGGCTGAACGCGCGGTTTCCCGCGCTCCGGCCGAACGCACGGTTTCCGGCCGCTTCGGGCCAGCCGCGCAATTCCACGTAACAGATCGGCCAGGCTCGAAAAAGATCCTCGGCGGCGAATCGGGCATCGGCCGTCAGAGACGATACGCCGCGTCGAGAAGCCGGGCTCGCTACGGGACGCAGGACGAATCGGATGCGGCGTTGTCGAAAAGATCGCAGTCGCGTGCGAGCGCGTCGGCAGCGTCGAACAGGCGGCACATGCGGCACGCGGCGCCCGACGCGACGCACGCGTCGAACCCGGTATCGGTAAACGCTGCGCACTGGCCGGGGAACGCAGCCGACAGGTCCATGCCGGCGCAGCTCTTGATCCGCGCCTGGCGCAGCCTGGTCGCATCCATGGCGATGTGGGAGCTCATCACGAGCGAGTCGGCGGCGACGTCGTCGAAGCACGCTTCGAGATTTTCGGCGGCGAAGGCCGCACCGTCCTGGATTCGTGCTTTTACGCAGCGTGCGAAGCTCGTGACGTACGAAATCATCAACCGGTCGGCGGCTTTGGCAACGGCGCGCTGGCATGCGGCGCCGACCGGATCGGCGGCCTTGGCAAGAGCGGCCGCGGACACGTCGTCTCCCAGCAGATCGAGCAGCCACGAGCGGCGCTCGGATTCTGCGGCGGCTGCTGCGACCAGCGCGCCGGCGTACCCGATCTCCGGAGGAGTCAGGCAGAAGCGCTCGTCCGCCGCGACAGTTTTTTCACGTGCACGCGCGACTTTGCCTTTCGCGTCCGCGACGAGGCAGCTGTCGGCATCGCTATCGGTTCCGGCGGACGCACCGGCCAGGCAGGTCAGGTTTTCCTTTCCCTGCGCCTTGGCGACACCAATGGTTCGGTCGTTGATCGTCGTCACGCAAAGTCCGGCTTCCGAATCGAGAGCGTTCTCGTTCATGCATGCGGAATCGCATCCGTCGCCTTCGAGCCGGCCGCCGTCGTCGCACTGCTCGGCCGGGATCTCGAGGACACCGTTTCCGCAATCGGGAATCGCGCGCATTCCGGTGACGGGTCCGGCAATCGCGCTTTCCTCTCCAAGCTCGGTCCGCGCGCTGATCCAGTAGTCGTAGCTCGTTCCCGGGGTCGCCGAAGCATCGTCGTAGGAAGTCGCGTCGGCCACGGCGAGCCCGGCCATCGGCTCGCCATGGACTGCGCGATAGATCTGGAACTGCCACGGCCACGGATGAGTGAACGTGAGCTGGACGGCGTCGCTGCGGCTGGTCGACGCGGCAACATTTGCCGGCTCGACGAGCGACCGGAAATTGGCGGTGACCGGCGATGTCGCGTCGATTGCGAGCGCGCAATCGGCGGCATCCGGATCGGCCGGCGAGATGCCCGTCGGAAGGCCGGTGTACGACACATCCGGATTGGCGAAATGTGCGATGCGCGGGCAATCGCCGGCGCAGCCTTCGGCAACGCCCATGATCGTGCGGAACTGTCCGCCCGGATCCTGAAAACCGTACGCGTACGTGAACGCCGGCGAGCTCGTCGAGTTCGCGCGATCGTGCTGGCATCCCATGTTGTGGCCGAGCTCGTGGGCAGTCGTCCAGTTGGTCGCCGAGCACGGCAGCCAGACCACGCTGAACGCGGAGCTTTCGAACGACGGCGAAAGCGTTGCCATCAGCTTCGCCATGCCGCAGTAACCGGCGCCGTCGTTGGTCAGCAGCGAGACGAAATCGGCAAGATACGCGTTTCGAAGCTCGTGCAGCTCGTCCATGTATCCGTCGGTCTTTCCCTGCAGACGCGAAAGATCCGTAGCGATCGTTCCCGACTCGACGTAATCGGTCGCTGCCGTAGCGACGAGCTCGATGCGCGTCGCCATCGCGCTGTTGGCGTATGCGTCGTTGGCGGCGTCGACGGCCAGCTGCGCGGCGGCTTCGATGTCGCCCGACGCGGAAGCCGCGGCCGGAGTGTATGCGATGAGCACGCGGATCGTGTCGACGGCGTCGAACGACGCCGTGCCCGTCGCAGCCTGTGCCGCGCGGGCAGCGCCGCTCGCAACAGCAGACGGATCGGGTTCGGCTTCCGGCGGCAGCGCGTCGCGATCGATCTGTCGGATTTCCGAGATGCCGCCTGCCAGCGGGCGGATCTCGTAGATCGCATCGCCATCCGGGACGAGGCCGGTCACGCCGTCGCCGCGGACGACGAGCAGGGCACGGTTGCCGCCTTCGACTCCCGCCGACCAGCTTCGCAGCCCGCTCGGATGATCCGTGAGCACGACGCCGCTCGCGACGGGCTGCGTGTCGGAGAACAGATTCAGCCGCACGTCCTGCCCGGCATCGAGCAGCGCATGATTCGTGCGGACGAATCGCCGGCGTACCGAAGGTGGAACGTCCGGAGGAGCTCCGGAGCCCGGCGGATCGGCTGCGGAGAACAACTCGTCCGGCGTTGCGTGTGCCGCACCACTGCCGATGCCGCCGAACGTGGCGGCGACAACAGAGATGCAGAGCAGGAAACGGATGCGATGCACGCAGGCACACCCTACCACCGACAACGACGGTCACACGAGCGACGTTCGCGCGCGGTTCGCTCGTCCCCTCATGCGACGTGACGCGTCCGGAATTTGTATGGGCGTTCAGGAAGAGCCGGTCGATCAAGCAAGAGGCCGCGGCGAGTCCGTCGGCCGTATTCGGCACGAGCGCGTGGGGCAAATTCGCAGCCGGAATCACGGCGATGCAGCGCGTCGAAAAAAAATACCCCGACCTGGTTCGAATTGGCGCGGCATCAGCCTAATATGCGGCGCGTCGGTAAGGGGAATGCGGGCGCGGGACCGCTCGCACATCGCCGGCACACAGTTCGTACATTGGAAGCTCGTCGCCGGCCTTGCGCCGGAATGGGGGAAATCATCGTGGCGTTTACGATCGCTTGCGTTCTCGCAATTCTCTCGATGCTGCACGTCTACTGGGGCGTCGAGGGCATCGAAGCTCCGTCCGCAGTCATTCCCGAAGTCGACGGCAAGCCGGCGTTCATTCCGGATGCCCGCGACTGTTACGCCGTCGCTGCGGCGCTGGCACTCGCGTCCATACTCGTCACGACGCGCGGTGGACTGCTGCGCTCGCCGTTTCCCGAAGCATGGACGCAGATCGGAACGATTTCGGTCGGAGCGGTGCTCGCCGTTCGTGCGATCGGAGACTTCCATCTGATGGGCTTCTTCAAGCGCGTGCGCGGAACGGCGTTTGCCGAATGGGACACGCATCTGTTCTCGCCGCTCAGCCTGGTGCTCGGTCTTGCGACCCTGTGGGTCGCGCTGATGGACAAAACGTTCTGAAGCAGGCCTCACGCGCCCTCGCGTGAGGAACGAATTCCGGCGAAGCGTGCGAATCGCTGCGCGCGACTGAAAAACCGCGTTACGCTGGCGGCGTGTTCCCGATCGAGCCGCCCGTCGAGCCCATGCTCGCAAAACTCGCGGAGGAAATTCCCGCAGCAGGCGGTTTCCTCTACGAACCGAAATGGGACGGCTTCCGTTCCATCGTGTTTCGCGGAGGCCCCGGCGAGGTCTTCATCCAGAGCCGCGATTCGCGTCCGCTCGATCGATACTTCCCGGAAATGCACGACGCATTCGCCGAGCTTCTTCCCGACGGCTGCGTCGTCGACGGCGAGCTCGTGATGCCGGCCGCGGCCGGGCTGGATTTCGACGCGCTGCAGATGCGGCTTCATCCGGCAGCATCGCGCGTCGCCAAGCTCGCGAAGGAGACGCCGGCGTCGTTCGTTGCGTTCGATCTTCTCGCGGCGGGCGGCCGCAGCATGCTCGAGCTTCCGCAGGCCGAGCGCCGCCGCGAGCTCGAAAAGCTGCTCGGCCGAACGAAGCCGCCGATCCACCTAACACCGATGACGCGCGATCTCGAAACGGCTACGCGATGGCTTCGCGAGTTCGAGGGAGCAGGGCTCGACGGCGTCATCGCCAAGCCGGAGACGGCGCTGTACCAGCCGGGCAAGCGCGCGATGTTCAAGGTGAAGCACGTGCGAACCGCCGATTGCGTCGTGGCTGGCTTTCGCTGGCACAAGCAGGGCGAGGGCCTGGTCGGATCGCTTCTGCTCGGGCTCTACGACGGCGCCGGCGTTCTTCACCATGTCGGCGTCTCCTCCGCATTCACGATGTCGGTGCGCCGCGAGCTTGCCGCCGAGCTCGAACCGCTTCGCCGCAACGCGATGGCCGGCCATCCGTGGAGAGACTGGGCGCAGGCTGACGAGAGCTCGCAGCGGATGCCCGGTGCGCAAAGCCGCTGGAGCGGCGGCAAGGATCTTTCGTGGGAACCGCTGCGCATCGAGCGCGTCTGCGAAGTGAAGTACGACCACCTGCAAGGCGACAGGTTCCGTCACGCAACGATCTTTCTGCGCTGGCGTCCCGACAAGAAGCCGGCCGACTGCCGATACGATCAGCTCGAGGTCACGACTCCTTACGAGCTCGCGAAGGTGTTCGGCGAGCAGAAGTCGCGCCGGGCGGCCGCCCGCTAGAGACGTCCTCGTCGGGATCGAGCGGTTCCTGCTCGGGCTGCAGCGGCGGCGGCACGTTGCGCAGGTTCACGCGCACGCGCGTCCACGTCGAGGATTTTCCACGCATCGCGTCCACCAGGATGTCGGCGGGCTCGAGATACTCCGACACGCGGCGGTGGCGTTTCTTCCAGCGTTCGAGACCCGCGAGCGCATCTTCGCGCCGCCACGCACGGCCGACTTCGATCAGCGGATTGGCCGCGGAGCGGCGCTCGGTCGCGTTCGCCGCGAGCTTGCGCTTCGACGGCTGCACGCGCGGCGGCTCGTTCTTCTGCTTCGCATAGTGCGGCGGCCACGGCGCGTCGCCGAGACCGTCTTTCGCCTGACGGTCGGCAAGCTCGAGCAGAAGCTCGAGGCTCGACGCGTGATCGTCGATGGCCGCGTGGCGGTCTCCGATCTCGCGAAAGCGCGCCGGCATCGTTGCGATCGTGAAGTCGGCGGGATCGCATTCGTCGATCTCGCTCCAGTCGAGCGGTGCCGACACGCGGGCATCGGGCTTCGGACGGATCGAGTATGCGGACGCAACGGTGCGATCCTTCGCGTTCTGGTTGTAGTCGAGGAAGACGCCGTGACGTTCTTCCTTCCACCATTTGCTCGATGCGATGGCAGGCGCGCGCCGTTCGACCTCGCGCGCCAGCGCTACCGCGGCGCGGCGCACGTCGTCGAATCCCCAGCGTCGCTGGATGCGCACGTTGATGTGGATGCCGCGCGAGCCCGATGTCTTCGGCCAGCCGACTAGCGAATATTCCGACAGCACTTCGCGAACCACAGCGGCGACGGCGCGGATCTGCGGCCATTCGACGCCGGGCACGGGATCGAGATCGACACGCAATTCGTTCGGATGATCGAGATCCTCGGCGAGCACCGGATGCGGGTGCAATTCTATGCAGGCGAGGTTGGCCATCCACGCAAGCGCTGCGGCATCGCGCGGAACGACTTCCTCCGCGACGCGGCCGGACGGAAACGAGATCGTCACCACTTCGATCCAGTCGGGCCGATGCTCGCTCGCACGCTTCTGGAAGAAGAACGACTCGCCGATTCCGTTCGGGTAACGCACGAGCACGTTCGGACGACCGCCGGCTCCGCGCAGCGCGCCGGCGGCGACCGACAGGTAGTACCGGGCGACGTCGAGCTTGGTGTAGCCGGCGTCCGGAAACAGAACCTTCTGCGGATTCGTGATCGCAACTTCGCGACCTTCGATCTCGAGGACGCGGGTTTCGCTTTTGCTTGCCGCCATCCCATTCCGACTAGCGAAGGACGGCGAGAGAAGCGACGCCGTTGCGGGAGTTTCACGCTCCGTCGAGGCGGATTATCCTTCGGGAAGCCGCGGGCGGGGGATTCAGTCGTTGTGCTCCATACGACGGCCGGGCCTACGCGTGGCGTGCCTTTTCGATCTCCGCGAGCAGAGCGGAGCGATCGAACCAGACTTCGTTGCGGCGGATCTTTCCGACGGCGTCGAGCTGAACCGAACAGACACCGATCACTTCGAGCGTGCGCGAGCCGACGGGAATCGTCGCGCACCACTTGTTGAGAAAGCCGTCCTCGAGCGGAATTCCCTCGATGTGTTTCCAGACCCAGGCCGGGTTGTACGCGAGCAGCTTGCGGAAATACGCGAGCAGCGCGGCCTTGCCGCGCACGCCCGCGGGAATCGCGGGATCCAGATACAGCGCATCGTCGGAATAGAAGCTCGCGAGCAGCTCCGGATCGTTGCCGGTCCAGGCCGGGAGCCACTTGTCGGTAAAGTGTCGTGCTTCTTCGGCGGTCAGGTACTTCATCGGAGAGTCTCCATTCTGCCGTCGCGTCGACGTCGAACGCGACGCCGTCCGCAGTTACGTGCGCGTCTGTTCGGCGCGCCGCTGAAGGGCGTCGGTCATCGAACGAAAGCCGTGCTCGAGCCGTGATCCGAGCATTGCCGCGACGACCGGGCTCAGCCAGCCCGAAAGCTCGAAGTGCGAGCGGTAATGCGTGCGCCCCGCGGCGCCCGCTGCGACCTCGTGGCAGCGGCGGCTGATGATCGCGCCGGCCCGGCCGCCGTCGAGTCCGTAGCAGAGACGAGCCTGCGGGACGTGCTCGAAGACCGCTTCGGTCTGCGACTGCGTGAACCACGGAAACAGCCGCACTTGCATGACGATCGGATCTCCGGCTTTGAGGCCGGACCGGCATGCGACGACGAACGGATTCCATTCCGGATAGGCCGCGAGATTCGTGACGACGTCCCAGACCACCGGCGGCGGCGCATCGATCTCGCGCGAAAGATCGATCACGAGTCCCATTCTCCGGCCTCTACCTTGCGACCGTGACGATGATCGACGCGGCCTGCTCGGCGGTGAGCACTTCGGTGTTGAGCACGACGTCGTAGCGGGTCGGCGATTCGTCGTCCACTTCGTAGAACGTACGCAGGTATTCGCGCCGGCCGCTGTCGCCTCTGGCGATAGCTTCCGCGGCGTCCTCCTGCGACAGGCCCCGCTCGGTCGCGATGCGACGAGCACGCACGTCGTCGGGCGCAGTGAGCAGCACACGCATCACGCCGCTCCTGCCGGCAAGGGCCAGCGACGCGGCATGCGCCGCGATCACCGCATTGCCCTGCTTGCCGACTTCGTGGATCACCGCGCGGATCAGCGTGCGAAGGTCTTCCTTGTCGGCCGGACGCGTGGTGGTGACCTCGGGAACGATCGGAACGGCGAAACCCGCGGCGAGCGCGGCAGGCCCGAGAGTCTGCTGCGCGGAGGCGAGGCTGTCGAGCAGGCGGTCGAAGAACGACTGCTTCTTTTCCGCGGCAGTAACGAGCGCCGGATCGACGCGCGCCATGCGCGAAGCTTCGAGGATGATCTCCTCGTTCACGTAGCGATAACCGAGCTGATCGGCGACGCGGTGACCGACCGGCTCGGCGCCGGCGCCGTCCGTGTACGAGATGCAGACCACGCGGAATCCCATGACCGGTGGCATAGGCCGTGCGCTTCACTCTCGCAAGGTGACTGCACCTCGCAGAGACGACGACGTCGGCGCGGTCGTTGCGTTATGGAGCCTGCTGTCCGCCGAGCAGCGGCAGGAGCTCGAGGATTGCCGACAGCGGCAGATCGTCGGTCGGGATCGGAGACTCGCAGATCGAAGGCGGCGGCGCGGGCGGCGACGGCAGCGACGGGACGCTCGCATCCGGATGCGCGAAGTCGAGGACCGTCAGCAGGTTTCCGACATCGCTCGATGCATCGCGGGCCGTGAGCGGAGCAAGGTTCCAGCGCCATTCGATCAGCTTGAGGACCGACGTGTGATCGAAAACCGTCGAATCGACGCGAGGATTTCCGGCTGCGCTGCGCGTGAACGGTGACGCGACGACGGCGGGCACGCGCATGCCGAGAAGCACCTTGCCGTCGACAACGTCTGGGTCGACGTCGTTCGGGGCGACCACGCGCGGCGGCGCGACGTGATCGAAGAATCCGCCCCATTCGTCGTACGTCACGATGAACACCGTATTGCTCCAGTCCGGACCATGAACGACCGCACTGAAGGCCTCGGCAAGAAACGCATCGCCGGTACGGATGTCGGCGTGCGGATGATCGTCGCCCGACGTGCCGCTCTCCTCATCGAGAAAACGCGGCTCGACGAACGAAACCGCGGGCAGCTTTCCGGCGGCGGCATCGACGAGGAACTGCTCGTGCGTCGCAAAGATCGGCGCGTATTTCGCACCCCACAGAAGAAGGAACGGGACGTCCGAGAAATAGTAGCGGTTGCTGATGCCGGCTTCGGCGAGCCGGTCCCAGATCGTCGGCAGCGTCGAGATGTCGAGCGTGTTCTCGATGCGGTCGGTCTGCGCGGCGTGCTGAAAGATCCGGTTCGGATAGGTCGATCCGAGGTGCGCAGCGAAGAAGTGGTCGAGCGTCGTGAACGTCTGCGCAAAGGTATTGAAGAACGGCCGGTCTGCCTCGTTGTAATAGCCGATTGCATACTCGTCGTTCGCCCCCGCGACGAGGAATCCGTCCATCTTGCCGTCGTCGTATTCTACCCGCGCGCCGTCGAACGAATGATCCGGGTCCGGATGGGTACATCCTTGCCAGTCGGGAGCCAGCGGCATCGTGCTGATCATCGATCCGTCCTCGGCAGGGTACGCAAGGTTCTGATTGCCGTCCGCATTCGGCATCCATCCGAGGAGATGATCGAAGCTGCGGTTCTCCATCATCACGACGACGATATGCTTTACGCTCGAGCGCGCCTTGCGCGGAGTCTTCGATCCGGCGTTTGCTCCGTGATGATCGTGCGCAGCGAGTGCGGTGTCGGGAAACGCGGATCCCAGAAGAAGTGCGATCAGCGAAGTGCCGGTCACGAGCAGGCTGTACGGTGTGGGTTTTTTGCAGACCATGTGCGCTCTCCTTGAAGCGTGAGTCTGGACACCCGGCGGCTTGCCCCGCAATCCATCGGTGACAAAACGGCCACCAATGCCCCGCGAATCGACAACCGACCGCAGGAAGCGTGCGCGACGGATCGCGAAGAAACTCTTCGCAGCGCACCCCGATGCGACCATCGCGCTGAGCTTCCGGAATCCGTTCGAGCTGATCTGCGCAACCGTGCTGTCGGCGCAGTGTACCGACGAGCGCGTGAACAAGACGACGCCGGCGCTGTTCGAGCGTTTCCCCGACGCGCGCTCGATGGCCGGCGCGTCGCCGGATGAGCTCGAGAACCTCATCCGCTCGACGGGATTCTACCGGGCCAAGGCGCGCTCGCTGCTTGGTCTTGCCAGTGCGATCACGACCGCACATCGCGGAGTCGTGCCGAAGACAATGGAAGAGCTCGTCGAGCTGCCTGGTGTCGGCCGCAAGACGGCCAACGTCGTGCTCGGCAATGCGTACGGCACGCCGGGCATCGTCGTCGACACGCACGTTCGCCGCGTATCGGGCAGGCTCGAGCTGACGGCCAGCGACGATCCGGTCGAGATCGAATCGGACCTGATGCAGCTCATCGAGCGCGCCGACTGGACGATGTTCTCGCACGCGATGATTTTTCACGGGCGACGGATCTGCATCGCGCGAAAACCAAAATGCCCGGAATGTCCGCTTCTCGACGATTGTCCGTTCCCGAAGCGCGCTGGAATAGCGGTGGCTCCCGATCGGGTTGCCGGCAGAACCGATCCGCGCGCACCGACGCGTTCGGCGGGAGGTGCGAAACGAAAGATCCCGTCTTGAGAACCGTCGGGCCCCGCGAAACGAAAGATTCTCTATTGAGAACCGTGTTTCCGGTCTTCATGGTGCGGGGATGCCCTTTTTCCGAGCGCTTCCCCGAGCTTTTGTAACAGCCTGTCTTCTGTCTTTGCTGCCGGTTGCTTCCGTGGTTTCGCCGCGTGTCGCCGCCGCTTCGACGAGCTGCGGCAACGGCGTCGTCGATGCCGGCGAGCAGTGCGACTCCGGCAGCGCGCTCGGCTCGCCGGAATGCAACACCGCGTGCCAGCGCACGGCATTCGAGCCGGCCGGACTTCCGTTCGGTGTTCCGATGAGCACATTGAGCAGCGATTTCGGCAATCTCGCCGAGATCTTTTCGCCGGGTCTCGACTGCAAACCGGCCTCCGTGCGCGATGGCGCGCGCGACCTCGAACCGGTTCACGTCAAATACCGGATCCACCTTTGCCGCACGCCGCTCGGCGTCGATTCGTTCACACCCGAGCAGGTGCGCGCCGCAATGAAACGTGCATCCGACGAGTACGCGCTCGGGGGCGTCATCCTCGAGGAAGAATCGCTGGTGCGATTTTCCGACAAGGACTGCCTCGTGTCGGCCGACGATTCGACGTGGTCGGACGCGCTGGTTGCGAACACACCCCCGGGCGTGCTCGCCGTCAGCTTCGTCACCGGAATTTCGATGGCGTCGAGCCAGTTCGCAGTCGGCGGCTACTGTTACTTCTTCGGTCCCATCTGCGTGAATGCCGGCGCATACGACACGCTGGTCGTGCACGAGCTCGGCCATTTCTTCGGGCTCGCGCACACGTTCGAATGCGAGTACGGCTCGGAAACGCGGGCGGCGTGCTCGTCGACGGGCGATTTTCTCTGTGACACTCCGCCCGACCGCGGCCCCGCCGGCGTCAGCGGCATTGCGCAATGTGCGAACGGCTCGCTGCTCGACGGCTCGTGTTCGGGAACCTGCGGCCACAAGGTCTGCACCGACGGGAGCGTCCCCGACTCGTTCGACTGGATGGGCTACTACCACTGCACGCCCGGGCATTTCACCGACCAGCAGCGCGACTTCATGCGCTGCACGCTCGATCACGAGATGCGGCCGTACAACGCCAACACGTTCGTCGCGCCGACGACGACCCTGCCGCAGACGACGACCACGACGACACCGGAGACGACGTCGACCACGATGGCCGACGAAACGTCATGCGGAGACGTCAACGACGACGGCGTGATCACCGCCGCCGACGCGCTCGGCGTGCTTCGCGCGGGCGTCGGTTTGTTCGGATGCGCGGTCTGGCAGTGCGACTACGACGGGTCCGGCATCATCTCGGCGTCGGACGCGCTCGAAGTGCTCAAGGCGGCGATCGGTGCAGGCGCGTCGGCCGACTGCCCGGCACGATACTGAGATTCGGCGCGTCGGCGTTCGCGGCGTCAGCCCGGATCGAACCATGCCGGCGCGGTGCCCGCTTCGCGTTCGATGTCGCTGACGAACGACTTCTCGAGCGCATCGACGATGATGGCGAGATTCTCGACGATGCCCTTCCAGCCGGCCGCGCCGGCGATCGGCGTCTGAAGCGTGCCCGGCGAGACCGGAAGCGGAACCGACGCACGAAAGCCCGGAACGTGCACGATCAGAAATCCCGTGAACGAATGGCTCCAGGTCCCGACGTCGAGTGACAGCTCGACGACGTGGTTCGACGGCGTGCGGCGGCGCAGCGTGAACGCGCCGTGCTCGCCGCGGCAGTCGTAGCCGCGCGGTCCGAACGTCTCGACGAGCAGCGGCTTCATCGGCCCCGCGGCTTCTCCGATCCCGCCGGCCGCGAACGCATGCGGGAGATCGAGCGTTGCCGCCAGGTCTCGCATGCCGCTGCGATACCGGCGTGCGATTTCGAGCAGATTGCGTGGTGCGACCGTCAGCGCGTCGCCGGCAGGCTGGCGCGTCGTCGATTTCGGCTTTCCGAGCGCATCGACGAGCAGGTGAAGCTCCTCGGACGGCTGCGGCAGCGCTTTGGACGCCGGATCGGCCTCGGTCGTCCACGTCAGCGTGAGCGAGCGGTTGCGGCCGTTGATCCACCACATGTCCGTGATGCGAAGCTGCGGCTTCTCAGGGGTATCCCAGCTCAGCATCACGCCGACCTGGTTGAATGGAAACGATCTCGGCACGCCGTCGAGCACGGCAAGCACGAGGTCGGACGGGATTGCGATCCGGCCCTGCGATGCGGACGTCGAAAGGCCGCGAACCGATGCCGGCGAACCGGGAAGCTGGACGTCCCTGGCGAAACGGAACAGCTCGCCGTGTTTCTTCACCGCTCGCGCCGTTGCGGAGACGCTGCCGACCGGCGAATCGGTCGCCAGCATGTCGATCGTGGGTGGACCGAGCGAGCTCGATGCGTCGAGGACTTTGCGGAGCAGCACGGCCGCCGTGTCTTTCTTCGACACGCGCCACGACTGATGGACAAGAACGGACGGCGCCGCCATCGGTAAATCGGGGTCAGACACCGATTTTGCGAAATCGGTGTCTGACCCCGATTTTCACTCTGTCGATGCCGCCGAGTTGACGCCAGACACCTCGGCATCGACAAGTGGCCGTGCCCGGCAATCTCAGGCCGCGCGGCCGCGTGCGGGCGGCAGGCCGAGACGATCGACGGCTGTCGGCCGCATCATCACCGAGCGCACGAAGGCCCAGAGCTCTTCGGTGGACTCGAAGCTGGCCGTGTCGCCGCTGGTCACGTGTTCGACGCGCCCCTGGAAGAGCCCGGTCTGGGGACCGGCCTCGGCGGAGAACTGCACGACGAACGCCTTGCGCTGGGGAAACGAAGTGCGGGCTGCGCCTTCGGTTTTTTCGTTGCGAGCTGCTGTGTCCATGCTTGCAGGATGAAGGCGGGGAGCCGGCAAGTCTTTGAGAAGTTCTTGAATTGCATTTGAAGATCACGCCCGCGGCTGCCGCACGGGGCGTGCCGCGGTCGGATATCGGCGCGGCGAATCGCGGACGTTCTGCGCGAGGGCCTTGTCCCTTGCGCCGCCGCCGAGGCATATTCGCGCCCCGGGGACATGAGCAGAACATCCACTCAGGGTGGCCAGGCCGGCGTGCTTCGGTTTGCCGGATTCGAGCTCGATCCGGCCGGGCCGGAGCTGCGCCTCGATGGCGACGTCGTGGCGGCGCGCCCGAAGAGCCTTGCGCTCATCGGCTATCTGGCCACGCGGCCCGGGCAGCTCGTGCGAAAGGAAGATCTCGTCGATGCGGTCTGGGGCGATACGGCCGTGACCGATGCGACACTCGCGCGGACGCTTTTCGATGCCCGCGAAGCCCTCGGCGACGATTCCCGCGAGCCGCGCTTCATCGAAACCGTCCACCGCCTCGGCTTTCGCTTCCTTGGCAGGATCGAATCGGAAGACGGGCCGGCCGCGCAGACGCAGGCGCCGGCCGCCGGCTCGAACCTGGTCGGACGCGAGCGCGAGCGGCAGCGGCTCGATGATCTCAAGGCGCTGGCCGAATCGGGATCCCGCCAGATGGTCTTCCTCGTCGGCGAGGCCGGGATCGGCAAGACCACGATTCTCGGAAAGTTTCTGTCCGACTGTTCGCATGCGGCGACGTCCGCGGGCGCGACTACTGCAAGATCGTCTTCCAGGTCGCCTGCGCGAAGCTCGATCCTGATCGCGCGCGGCCAGTGCATCGAACATTACGGCACCGGCGAAGCCTATCTTCCGCTGCTCGATGCGCTCGGCGAGCTCTGCCGCAGTGCGGCCGCCGAGGAGGTCGTTCCGGTGCTGCGCCGCGTGGCGCCGACATGGCTCGCGCAGTTCCCGTGGCTGATCGACGACGCCGATCGCGCGGCTCTCGAACGCGAGATGCGCGGCGTGACCGCCGACCGCATGCTGCGCGAGCTCGCGCAGGCGCTCGAAACCATCGCCCAGCAGCGGCTGCTCGTGATCGCGCTCGAAGATCTTCACTGGTGCGATTCGGCGACGGCCGATCTGCTCGCATTTCTTGCGCGGCGTCCTGCGTCCGCGAGATTGATGGTGGTCGCGACCTATCGGCCGGTGGACGCAATCCTCGCCGAAAACCCGATCCGTCCGGTGCACCAGGAGCTTCTGCGCCAGGGGCGCTGCCAGAACCTCGCAATCGAACCGCTGCCCGCCGGCGACGTCGGCGATCTCGTGGCGCGCCGTTTCCGCGAAGCGCCGTTCGCCGAGCGCCTCGCCGAGATCGTGCATCGCCGCACCGAGGGACATCCGCTGTTCGTCGTCAGCATGCTCGAGGATCTCATTTCGCAGGGAATCATCGCTCCTGCGCCGGTCGAC
Source organism: Candidatus Limnocylindrales bacterium (assembly GCA_035571835.1). Classification (NCBI taxonomy): domain Bacteria; kingdom Bacillati; phylum Chloroflexota; class Candidatus Limnocylindria; order Candidatus Limnocylindrales; species Candidatus Limnocylindrales bacterium. The sequence goes on from DATNBU010000037.1 coordinate 21,522, forward strand.
GGCGGCTGGCTGCTCGACGGCCGCATCGTCGACGTCGAAGGAAAAGTTCCGGACGATTTGAAGCAGATGGTCCGCACGCAGGTCGAGCGCCTCGAGCCGGAAGAGCGCGCCGTCGTCGAAGCGGCGAGCATCATCGGCGTGTCCTTTTCGGCAGCGGCTGCCGCGGCCGCGCTCCAGAAGGATCCCGTCGAAGTCGAAGACCTCTGCGAAGCGATGTCGTTTCGCGGGGTGTTTCTCGATCGCGCGGGAATGGACGAATGGCCCGACGGCACGTCGGCAAGCGCGTACTCGTTCCGCCATGCGCTCTACCGCGACGCGCTCTACGACGCGGTTCCGGGTGCGAGAAGGCGGCGGCTGCACCAGCGCGTCGGCGAGCGTCTCGAGACGGCGCACGCGGCCGATCCCGGTGCGAGCTACGGAGTTCTCGGCATGCACTTCGAGCAGGCCGGCGACCGCTCGCGCGCGGCGCGCTATCTGCGCCAGGCCGGAGAGGTTGCCGCGCGCCGCGGCGCACCGCGCGAAGCGCTCGCGCTGTTTGCGCGGGCGCGCACGCATCTCGAGCAGCTTCCGCTCGGCCTCGAGCGCACCGCCGAACAGCTGATGATCGAGATGGCGGCCGGACCGGCGCTCGCGACAATCAAGGGCTACGCCGCGCCCGAGCTCGAGGAGATCTTCACACGAGCGCGCGAGCTGTGCCGCGCGCTCGGCGACGGGCCGCAGCTCTTTCCGGTGCTGTGGGGACTGTGGGCGTTCTGGTGCGTGCGCGGCAAGCTCGACTACGCGCTCGAGCTGGCGACGCAGGTGATGTCTCTCGCGCAGGAAGGCGGCGACCGCGAGATGATCATCGAGGGGCATCACGCGCTGTGGGTCACGCTGTTCTTCCGCGGCGACGTCGGGGAAGCAGGCCGTCACATGGATGCTGCGATCGAGCTCTACGATCGCAGGCACCATCACGCGCACGTGATGCTGTTCGGCCAGGATCCCGGCGTGGTCGCCCTGTCGTACCGCGGATTGGTCTGGCAGCTGCAGGGCAACTCTGCGGAAGCCGACCGCAAGTGCCGCGAAGCCGTCGAGCTCGGCCGCAGCCTTGGCCATCCCGTCAGCCTGAACTTCGCCGTCGGTTTTACCGGATGGGTCCACATGGAACGCGGCGATGCCAAGGGATGCCGCAAGTACTGCTCCGAGGTCATGGAGATCGCGACGACGCACGGGCTTTCGTTCTGGCAGGCGCACACGATCTGGATTCTCGGTCGCGCACGCGCGGTCGAAGATCTTGCCGACGGAATCCGTGAGATGCGCGCGGGCATCGATGCGCTGATCGCGATCGGCGCACGCATGGGACTGGCGGGTTATCTCGCCAAGGTCGCGGCTGTGCTCGTTGCGCACGGAGAGCGCGACGAAGCCAGGCGGCTTCTCGACGAAGCCTGGACGATCGGCGAGGAGGACGGCGAGCTTCTCGGGCGCGCCGAGGTTCTGCAGCTGCGCGGCGATCTCGAGCTTGGCGATGCTCCATCGGACGAATCGGTTGCGCGCGCGGAAGCCCTCTATCGTGAAGCGGTCGACGTCGCGCATCGCCAGGAAGCGACGACGGCCGAGCTTTCGGCTGCGATGCGGCTCGAGCAGCTGCTGCGCGATTCGCCGCGCGCCGGCGACGCATCGTCGCTGCTGGCGGAAGTGCTGAGCAGGGTTCCGGGCGACGGCGCGCTGCCCGGCGTGGCCGCTGCGCGCGAACGCGTGCAAGCCATGCTCTGAACCCCGGGATCATTCCATCCCTGTAGTCGTCGGAGTGCGTGGTGAAGGACTACCTTTGCCGGCACGATGCGTTGGGCTACGCTTGGAGGACCATGCCGATGCAGACGGCGTTCCGGTCGGACGAAAAATTCACGCAGGCCGAGTTCTGGGACTGGCTCCAGGAGCTTCCGGCTTCCGACATCAACCGCTACGAACTGCTGGGCGGGCGCATCATCATGACGCCACCGGCGTGGTTCGGCCACAGTGCCGTCGCGGTGCGTATCTGCACTGCGCTGGATCGTTACCGGAGAGCGGCGGGTGGCGGTCTCGTGCTCGAGTCGAGCGCCGGCTTCGATCTGCCGTCCGGCGATACGCTCGAGCCCGATGTTACGTTCATATCCGCCGGGCGCCTCGCGGCCGGACCGAAAGCGCCCGAGAAGGGTTTCGTCAAAGTGGTTCCCGACCTCGTCGTCGAGGTGCTCTCGCCGTCGACTGCGCGCCGCGACCGCGTCGAGAAGAAGAAGGTCTACGAGCGGTGCGGCGTGGACGAATACTGGCTCGTCGATCCGCGCCGCCGTGAGGTCACCATTTTCACGCGCGACGGCGATCGCTTCGGCGCAGGCCGAATCTTTCGTGCCGGCCGATTGGACTCACGGGTTGTCTCCGGCCTCGACCTGTCGATCGAGGAGCTTTTCGCCGATCTCGACTGATTCCATTCGACACGGTGCGCTGCCGTTCGCGCGGGAGGCTCGCCTGCGTCACTCCGCCCTACTTTGAGTGGGGACGTGGCGAGGATTTCTTCGCTTCGCGCGGAAGCGCCATTCCCAAACGGCCCGAGTCCTGCCTCTGATGAACCGGAGGAATTCCCATGCCAGTCACGAGAATGCTCCTGATCGCGTGCGCGATGGCTCTTGCCATCGCAAGGCCATGTTCCGCGCAGCAATGCGGCGACGTGAACGACAGCGGTTCGGTTACCGTCTCCGACGCGCTGGTGGTGCTGCAGTCGGCCGTCGGACAGCCGGTGCCGCTTGAGTGCCCCGCTTCCGGCTCGCCGGGACGCACGGGGCAGTCGATGTGCTGGAACGGCGGCGGCGAAGAGATCAACTGCAACGGCACCGGGCAGGACGGCGAGCTTCGCACCGGCCAGCCGCTGAGCTTCACCGACAACGGCAACGGCACGGTGACCGACAACCTGACCGGCCTGATGTGGGAGAAGCTCTCGCGCAACGGCACCATTCACGAAGTGTCCGACACGTTCGACTGGACCAACGCGTTCGTGAAGATCTCGATGCTCAACGACGCGAAGTTCGCCGGACACGCCGACTGGCGGCTGCCGAATCAGCGCGAGTTGTTCACGCTCGTCACGTTCGGCGGTGCGGCCGAGCAGACCATCTCCGCGGTCTTTCGCGACGATTGCCAGCCCGGCTGCGCGGTGACGACGTGCAGCTGCACGGCCGCCGATCGCTACTGGTCGGCGACCACGGATCCGTTTCTCTCGGGTTTGGCCCACGGTGTCGACTTTGGCGCAGCGACGACATTCTCGGCGACCAAGCTGTCGAACCGGCACGTTCGTGCTGTGCGCACGGCGGGCGGCCAGTAGCGAGGTTTATTCGAGCTACATACGGGCACGCATCGGTAAATCGGGGACAGACACCGATTTCGCGAAATCGGTGTCTGTCCCCGATTTTCACTGCGAGCGGAGTTCGATCCACGCCGGAGCGTGATCGCTAGCACCTTCGCGTCCACGGAATTCCGCGTCGACCTGGGCATCCGCAAGCCGCGGTGCGAGATCCGGTGACACCAGCAGGAAGTCCATTCGGAATCCCGCTCCGCGGCGAAACGCATTGGCGTTGACCCAGAACGTATAGATGCGTTCTTTCGGATGCAGATGCCGGCTCGAATCGATCCAGCCCTGCGCAAGAAGTCGTTGATATGCCGCGCGAGTTTCGGGCTGCATCACGGCGTCGAATCGCCACGGCCACGGGTTGTAGATGTCGAAGTTGGTCGGCACGACGTTGAAGTCGCCGGCCAGCACGACGGGCCGGCCGCAGTCGCGCAGCGTTTGCGCATGCCGGATCAGGCGCTCGAACCACGCGAGCTTGTAGTCGAACTTCGGACCGGGCTGCGGATTTCCGTTCGGCAGATAAATCGAAGCAACGACGATGTCCTCGATCTCGGCTTCGATGTAGCGCGCCTGGCGGTCGTCGTCATCGCCGGGAAGACCGCGGCGCGTTTCGATCGGAAGCCCGCTTCGGGCGAGGATCGCGACGCCGTGATGCGACCTCTGGCCGTGCCAGATCGAGTTGTATCCCGCGCGTTCGAGCGCTGCGGCCGGACACTTCTCGTCGGTGGTCTTGATCTCCTGAAGGCAGACGATGTCGGGGCTGGTCTCGCGGAGCCAGTCGAGAATGCGCGGCAGGCGTCCGTTGACGCCGTTTACGTTGTACGTCGCGATCTTCATCCGTGGGCACCGAGCCCGGCCGTGCCGGCAGAGTAAGCGGACGCCGGTTGCCGCGCATCCCGTCTTCGTCTGCTTCCTCCTTGTTGGCTGCCCCGATGCGCGCTACCTACGACTTAGTAAGTAGTGCAGCCGGCATCGCTCCGGCCGCTGCGGAGGGACCCCATGAATCGCCAGAATCTCCTTGTCTGCCAAGGGTTTGCATTGCTCGTTGCGACGGCCTTGCTGGTGCCCGCGGCCGCCTCGGCCGCATATCCGGAAGACGCGGATACCCCCACCGAAGGCTGGAAGTACGGCTTCCGCAGCACGATCGACAGCGCGCAGTATCCGCTCGCGACCGACAAGGAAGGCGCCTCGGGCATGTCGCTCGAGGCCGCGTGGAACGACATCGACGACTGGCCGCCGCTCGCATCGAGCGGCGGAACGTTCTCGAGCCTCGGGCGGCCCGACGCGCTGGTCGCCTACATCGAAGGCGGCGTGAACTACTGGGACAACGGCAACACCCAGCTCATCAAGAAGATCTACATCAATGCTGCCGAAGCGATGGCCGCGCCGGCCTGTGCCGCACGCTACACGCCGAACGGCGATCCGTGGCTGAACGTCCTCGATTTCCCCGGCACGCCCGATCACAACGGCAACGGCCTTCTCGATCCCGAAGACCTGATCGTCGAGTGCGAGGACGGTGTCGACGACGACGGCAACGGCTACACCGACGACATCTCGGGCTGGGATTTCTACAACCGCCAGAACAACCCGCACTCGCAGGACGTGACGTACGGCCATCACAACGGCCAGATGCTCAACGGTGAAGCGGCGATCAACGACGGCGGCACGCTCGGCGCGTGCCCGCTCTGCATGGTGATGCCGATCCGCGCCGGTGCCGAGGCGCTCGACCGCACCGACGATCTCGCGCAGGCGTTCCTGTTCGCCGCGGACTCCGGGGCGGCGTCGATCGCGACGCTGACCGCCGACCTCGGCTACTCGAGCTTCATGCGCCAGGCCCAGGAGAACCTGTGGCAGCGCGGCGTGCTGATTGCGCATTCTTCCAACGATTTCGATTCGACCGATCACCAGGGCGGCATGTACTGGCCGCACTCGATTCCCGGCAACGGCGTCGTCAAGGACAACGAAGGCGGCGTGCCGGTGGTGCCGACATGCCTGCCGGGAACGCCGCTGTGCCTTCCCGGTGATACGGCGACGCGCACGTTCCGGCAGCGATCGGGGCAGACGTCGTGGGGCACGCGCAACATGGTCTCGGTGGCCGGCACGACGTCGACGTCGGCGTCGACCGGAACGCTCGGCGGCATTCTCGCGCTGCTGACTTCGTACGGGCGAACCGCCGCCGAGCTCGGCTACATCGATGGTGCGCTCACCGGTCCGGAAGTCGTGCAGCTGATGATCGCGACCGCATCCGACATCGATCCGTCCGACTTCAGCGCAGTGCCCACGGCGTGGCCGACGCAGGCCGGCTGGGATCTGCAGACCGGATACGGACGCATCAACGTCCGGCATTTCCAGGACGAGCTGCTGCACGGCAACGTGCGGCCGGTCGCGTGGCTGAACGCTCCGGAGTGGTTCACGCTCTATGATCCGACGGTGACGCCGAAGGTCGAGCTGTTCGGCCACACCGAAGCGAGCCGCTCACCGGACCACAGCTACGACTGGACGCTCGAGTGGGCGGTCGGCGCGGAGCCGACCGACGCGGACTTCATCGAGATTTCCACCGGTACGCGCAGCGCGGCTTTCGATGGCAAGCTCGGCGAGCTCGATCTTTCTGCGATTCCAGCTTCGGTCTACGCGAAGGCGTTCGCGCTCTCGACCGGCAAAGAGCTCGAGACGACCGAGAACTATACGGTCACGCTGCGCGTTCGCGTCTCCTACGAGAAGAGTCCTGGCGTCGTGCTGAGCGGCGAAGAGCGGCGCTCGATCTTCGTGCACCACGACGACGACTGGATGGCCGGCTTTCCGCGACGCATTCGCAGCGGTGCGGAATGTGCGGGCGGATTCCAGGTTGCGGGCGGCACGCCGGGCTACTGTTTTTCGCCGGGCGGCGAAGCGCAGCCTGCGCTCGTCGACCTCGCCGGCCTCGGCCATCTGCAGATCGTCTTCGGCGATACCGACGGCTACCTGCACGCAATCGATCCGCTCAGCGGAAACGAGTTGCCGGGCTTCCCCGTCACGACCGATCCGTCGCCGATCATCAAAAGCGGAGGCTTCCCGGATATCGAAGCCGGTTTCGAGCCGATGCCGAGCAACATCGCCGTCGGCGATCTCGACGGCGACGGCAGGCTCTCGATCGTTGCGGGAACTTCGACCGGCCGCATCTATGCATGGGATTCGCACGGACACCGGCGTGCCGGCTTTCCGGTGCTGCCGGCCACGGGCGTTGCTCCGCTCGAATCGCCGCGCATCCCGCGCCAGTTCTCGCGCATGCCGCATCAGGGACTGTTCGCGGCGCCGACGCTGTCGGACTGGGACGGCGACGGCGACCTCGAGATCATCGAGGCCGGCTACGACGGGCACATTCACCTCTACGACGGCGACGGCAGTGAGGTGACGAGCGGCAACTGGCCGATCCAGGTGCGCGTTCCCGACTCGGTGCCGATCACGAGGCCTGCGCTCAACAATCCGAGTGATACGCGCACCCCGATCCGCATGCAGGACCTGCGCATCAGCTCGAACCCGGCACTCGCGCAGCTCGACGACGATCCCGAGCTCGAGATCGTGGTGCGCAGCCAGATGTCGGACACGATGCCGTCCGACGACATCGAAGTGCTGTCGGGCGTCGGGCATCTGATCGCGTACGATCACGACGGCAGCTACCTGTGGACCGCCAAGATGGACAGCGCGGCGTTCTATTACGGCAGCGCGCAGGAGTTCATCACCGAAGGATCCAATTCTCCGGCGGCCGCCGACATCGACGGCGACGGCAAGGACGAAGTGGTGTCGAACCCGGTGCTGTCGACGAGCTCGTATCCGTTCAAAGGCGACGGAACCGCGTTCGGCGCGGCGCCGTGGACGTCGCCGCAGGAAGGCGTCGTCGATCCCGCGCTGCCGATTCCCGACGTACCGCTCGGATTTACGACTTCCGGCGCGTTCGGCAGCTTCGCCGGAACGCTGACGTACGCGCAGCCGGGTTCCGGCGCGGCATCGATCATCGGAGCGTTGCTGACTGCAGGCTCCGGCCAGCCGATCCTGAACAAGGAGCGTGCGTGGAACGCGCAGACCGGCGAGCAGCTGCCGGGCTTTCCGTCGAAGCTTCAGGGCCTCAACTTCCTCGGCGCGCCGATCTTCGCCGATATCACCGGCGACGGACTTGCCGAGATCCTCGACGGCGGCGATTCGAGCGCGCTGCATGGATACATGGCCGGCGGACTCCAGGCTGTGCTCGCCGGCTTTCCGAAATTCACGACCGGATGGATGCTGTGGTCGCCGGGTGCGGCCGACCTCGACTCCGACGGTACGACGGAGATCGTCGCCAACACGCGCGAGGGCGTGACGATGGTGTGGCATACGCCGGGCCTCGCGGCGTCGAACTCCGAATGGTGGCGTTACGGACACGACGAGTGGAATACGCGCCGATACGGCACCGACACACGACCGCCGGGAATTCTGCGCGATCCGGTGCTCGACACAGCGGCGCATGGCATCGCGTTCACCGCGCCGGGCGACGACTGGTATGCGGGAAGCGTCGCAGCCTACGTGGTGCGCTATGACGGCGGAGAGCAGTCGCTCGCGGCTGCCGCAGCCGCCGGTGCGAACGAAACGCTGGCGATCCCTGCGGCCGTATCGCGCGGCACCGTTCATGCGGTCGACGACGCCGGCAATCTCGGCCGCGGCCTCGCGTTCGATTTCGTGCTCGGCACGGTCGGCGGGCTGCAGCCGGTGGCCGGATCCCGCCTGCTCTTCGTCCAGGATTCGGCGAAGCCTGCGTGGCGGGTCGTCTGGCAGGTGAAGGACGCTCTGCTCGAAGCGCCGTCGGGCGATGACGCTCCGACTGTTGCCGGCGCGTCGGTGACGATCAGCAATCCGGACAGCGGCGAGTCGGCGACCATCGAGCTGCCGGCCGCGGGCTGGGCCGCCAGCGGCGACGGACGTTATCGCTACAAATCGGACGACGGCAGCACGCGAATCGCCGCGAGCATCAAGAGCGGGCGCATGAAGGTGAAGGCACGCGGCGGGTCGATTGCGTTCACGCTCGACGAGCCATCGCAGGGGTCACTTGCCGTGGTGCTGAGCAGCGGAGAGCGAGGTTACTGCACGCTCTTCGGAGGCGAGATCGACAGCGACGAGCCCGGGAAGTTCTCGGCGAAGCGAGCGGGCGCGCCCGATCCGTGTCCGGCGGGGCCGTAAATGGCAGATACGGTTCCGTAGGCCCGGTGGCAGCAGGCTCCCGCGCAGCCTGCGCCGTCGGCCACTGCGGCGCAGTGGTCGTTCCGACCGGTGACGCCGCATCCGTGGAGGGCGTGTCCATGCAGATGGCCTTGCGGGGTACTGTCGCACGCGCAGCATGAATGCGCGCCGCACGGCAGGTCGCGCAATCGGCACTGCGAAGCATGCGGACCTCATCCGCGCGCCGGCAGGTTTGGGCCGGACGCGTGAGTGGATAGAACCGAAGCTGGCAGTGCAATGAACGACGGTCCGGCGATATCGGTCAGAAAGACGAGCGTGGTGCTTCTGAAGGCGATGGGCAGCTTCGTCGCCGTCTGCATCGCGCTCGGCGTGTATTTCGATCTGATCAACGGCCGCTTCTCGGGTGCCAGCTTCGTAGCCGAGGTGCTGTGGATCGCAGGGCTGCTCGGACCGCTTCTGATCGGTGGAGTGGCCTCCGTCTGGATGGGCGATCGTTTACGTGGCTCGCATCGGGCGAGCTCCCGTGTCGCGCTCCGCGTAGTGCTCATCGCTCTCGCTTTCGCGTCGGGAGCGCTGACGACGGCCATCGCAATCCGGCTCGTCGTCGCGCATGCACCGGAGAGCGTAGCGGCGCACTATTCGGAGATGACTTCGACGCTCGAGGCAGCGACGGAAAGCATAAGGGCAAAATCGCGCTGATCGCGCCGACGCTTCCTCCGCAAGCGTTCAGCGAGCAGGCGCCGCCATTGTCGCACGGCGCACATGGCTTCAGCGGCATATTTCCAACCTCGTGGGTGGGTTTATCCGCTGCCCAAGTCTTGTCGGACGGCGCAACTCATGAGAATTTTTCGCAAAGGGGGAGCGCGATGCCGGTCGACAAAAGGAGCGTCATGAAAAATTCCCTTTCGATCTTCTTCCTGATGTTCGCGGTCGTTGCATTGCCGGGCTCGAGCAGCGCGGGAGGCAAGGCCGACGGGCGGCCGTGCCATGTTTCCAAGAGCTGCCGGAGCAACTACTGCATCACGCTCCATCCCGAGGACAAGTTCGGCGTCTGCTGCACGCCGCAGGGCTGCCCCGAGCCGAATGCCCAGTGCGGTACGATCGGCAATGCGTGCGGCGTACCGATCGAATGCGGACCCTGTGATCCCGGAAGCACGTGCGTCAACAATCAATGCGTGCCGGCATCGACGACCACCACAACGACCTCGACGACGAGCACGACCATGTGCACGGAATTAGCCTGCGGAAATCTTTCGCTCTGTGGCGAAGGCGCACCCGGCTCCTGCTTCGTGGTCCAGACGCCCGAGACCGGCGCGTGCACGCCGAACTGCGTGAACAACGCGGACTGTCAGACGTTGACGGCGTGCACCGCGACCACCGACTGCGCGCCGGGCCAGGTCTGCGCGATCAAGACGTGCTGCGGCGAGGCCGGTGTGTGTGCGACTCCATGCGGCCAGACGCCGCCGAGCACGTCCACGACCACGAGCTCCACGACCACGACGACGAGCACCACCAGCACCACGCTCGGGTTCCCGAAGAGCTGCGTCGGATTCTGCAACACCAACTCGGTTCCTCCGGGTGACGGAGCCGACTGCTTCTGCAATGACATCGCGTGTTTCTCGCCTACGGGATGCGCCGATTTCTTTACGGCTTGCCCGTTCGTGTGCGACTGAAGACCGGCCGGAGCGCGGCCGGTCTGATCACAGGCACGCTCTGACGGAAGGGTCGTCACCGTACGCGGCGACGACCCTTCCGGCTTTTCCTACGGTGCGAGGCACGGTGACGCGTTGCAGACGTCGACCACCGCGCCGTTCTCTTTCAGGAACTCCGACTTCTGAAGTCGCGCCGCCGGCGTGCTGCGCGGCTTGCTGTGCGGGTCGGAGCCTTCGCGCGGCGGCGAATTCGTCGTCGGCGGCGTCGGAACTCCACTGTCCCACACGACGAGCGCCGACCCGTCGAACGGAAACGCGGGAATTGCCGGGATGCCGAAGTACGGTTCGACGTCCGAATGCCGTCCGGGCGCGAGCGCCGGCTGATAGACATGCGCGCCGATCGTGCGCGCCTCGACCTCGGCCGCAATGTTGGCAACCTGGTGATCACCGAATGCGACATGCATGAGGATGTCGTGCGTCGGCGTGCCCGGCAGCGGGTCGGCGGTCATGTGGTGCGCGTAGCCGTTCGGCTCGCCGCGATCCCAGAGCATCTGGATCAGCGAGAACAGAAGCGGGCGCTCGAGCTGGTTCTGGTAGGACGCGTAAAGGCCGGTCGCATAGGTGTCGAAATCGACGCTGCGCTGCAGCAGCGTGCTGTAATTCATGCCCGGAACTCCGAGCACTCCGCGCCGGATGTCCTGCGCCACGGCCATGACCATGCCGCCTGCAATGCCGCCCTGGCTGTTGCCGTCGTAGTAGATGTTGCTCGTGTCGATGACCGGATTTCCGAGCGCATCCTGGAAGGCCGCGTTCGACACGAATCCGTCCGGATGAATCATCAGGCGGCCGAGGACGAGGAAGTTCAGCGCGGCCTGCTGCAGCCGGTCGGGCAACGTCGGGAAGTTCGAAAGGTCGACGGTTGCGGCCAGCGCCGTCGGAACGTCGGTCAGCGCCATGCCGATCCAGTCCGTCGCGCAGAACACGAAGTTGTGCTCGTTGCCCATCGCTTCGACGTTGCCGGCCCCGACCTCCGATGCTTCGCCGAAAAGGCCGTGACCATAAAGCGACGCACGCGCCGGCACGGCCGTCGCGAGTGCATCGGACAGGGCCGCGCGCGGAATGTTGCAGATGAAGTTGGCCTGCTGCGGCGTCGGCTGTCGCACGGGCAGCCCGTCGGGACCGATGAGGAAGCGCGCGCCGGGCAGCGGCGAGTCGACGTAGCGATCGACGAGGAACACGCCTTCGACGGTGCGGTAGATATTGCTGTCGACGTCGTCCGTTACGCTGGTGACGACGAAGGTCGGAGCCGCCGCACCGAGGCGCGAGAACGCGTCATCGCGCATGTACACGAGCCGGCCGGTCGTGCTGCCGGCACTGGCCACCGTGAAGTCCCACGCAAGGTTCAGATCGCCGCGCGCGACGCCGGCCGCCGCCAGCGTCGTGAACAGCGATTCCATGTGGCTGCGTCGGGCTTCCTTTGCCGCGTTGCCGAGCGGCGTGTCGTCCCTGTAGGCGAGGAAATCCGCCGACGGCGCAATCGGCGCGCCGGCAGAGTCCTTCAGGTTGCGCAGCGCGACAATGTAGCGCGCGCCTTCTTCGAAGTTGACGGCCGGACGCAACAGCAGCGAGCGATCGGCTTCGACTTCGGCAAGCGAATCGAGCTCCGCCCAGAATTTGTGGTGCTCGAGCGTAGCGGCGTTGACGATCACGATCGGTGCATCGGCGTCGAGCGAGCGCGCGATGTCGGTGATCGGTACTGCGCCGGTCTGTACGAGGTCGATGCCGGGAATCCGAAGCGTGATCAGCGCGCCCGGGCTGAAGCCGTCGCTGTAGTTGTAATCGCTCGGCTCGACGGGCCTCGCGGACTGGTTGCGCGGCATGCCGGTCACCGAAAAATGCACGCGCCGACCGGTCGGCGACGCTGCATCGGGGACCGTGAAGTAATCGTTCGGGAACGGATGCATGCACACGCTCGGGTCGAGCGGGTCGCACGGGCACGTGCAGTCGGCGTTGCACACCGAGCCGCCGCAATCGGAGCCCGGAGGATCGCACTGCTCGCTGCCGTTGATGGCGAGATCGCCGCAAAGCGCCGGCACCGGCAGCGTGGTCGTCGTCGTGGTGGTGGTCCCATCGGGCTGGGTCGTCGTCGTCGTTTCGGGAAGTGTCGTCGTCGTTGTCCCGGCATCGTCGCAGCTGGCGGGCGCCGCTGCGGCCCTGGCCTGGAAACGTCCGGCTTCGTCGCGGACGATCGTGCCGCCGAAGTGCAGGCACACACGCAGCGTACCGCTGGCGAACGAGATCGCGATGCTGCCCTGGGACTCCTCATCGAGCGTGATGCCCGAAGCGCGCGCACGAACTTTGATCGAGCCGTCCGCGATGCGTGCGGTTTTTACCGGCGAGCTGCCGTCCGGGGCATCCGGATTGCGGAACCTGTATGCCTTACCGTCAAACGACCATCCGACGGCCGGGAGGATGAACGTTGCGGCCTCGCCGCTCTGCGGGTTGCGGATCAGCAGGCTTGCTCCGGTGATGGTCGGGTCCTCGTCGCTGGCGGCGGACGGGGCGCTGAGGCTCGCATCCTTTCCATCCAGCGACAGCGCCTGCTTGCTGCCGTCTCGGATGGACAGCTGGCGTCCGGTGGCCGGAACGTCGGCTGCCATGGCATCGGTGGCAACGAGGGCGGCGAAGAATGCGCATACGAACGTAGCGAGCAGCGGCATTGGCGGGTCCTCCAGGTCGGATTCGGAACGCCACCACAAAACGCACGGCCCGCTATTTACAACAATGACAGTTAGCGCGACGGCCGCGAATTCCCGTATTTTGCCTGTATCTGGACTTGCTGCCCGGGGCCGGCTGGCCGCTGCGCGGGTGTTCTGGACGATGCCCGATCGAGGGTGCCGGCCGCCGGCATCGACCGGCATCGATTCGCCGCCATCGACCGGCATCGACTCGGTGCGGTCGTCGCCGCACGCATACGGCGACGACCGTTCCGTGGTTGCTTACGGAGCGGTGACCGCCTTGAGGATGCCATTCGCATTGCGGCGGACGTCGTCGGTCCCGTACGACCCCTCGAAACATGAGCCGTCCTGGATCTGCAGCTGCACGCGGATCGGAAGCGACACCTCCGGCACCGGAAGCGGCAGCGCCTCGCCGGATGTTTTCACGCCGAGCTTTGGAGCGTCGCCTACGCGCAGGTCGATCGCCGAAATTGCGTCGGTGCGGCTGCGGAAGCGCATGCTGCCGCTGCTGTCCACGCTCCATCCCGGCTCGAGGTAATAGTCGTTGATGCTGTCGGAGTAGAGCAGCACCGGATCGACGCCCGATTCGTCGAACACGCAGAGCCCGACCTCGCTCGATACGTCGGGTCGCGCGATCTCCGAAGGCGCTACCGGGCCGCCGTCTTTCCAGTCCCAGCGAAGCGATCTGCGCGCGCTGCCTTCAACGTTCTTGATCGAGAATTTCGTCGTCGCGGCGCGGCAGTCATCGCGCGGGCCCACGCTGCAGCCGCCGGAACCATCGCAGACCGAGCAGGAAGGGCAATACTGCGAGAACGCCGCTACGCACTGGCCGGCGTGGCATGTCGAGACGACTGCACACGGATCGTCGGACTCGCACGGCGTCCAGTCGGGTACCGGCTCGCAAACGGCCGGATCGCCTTCGCAGCGCTGGCACGAATCGACGCTGCAGCCGTCCGGCGGCTCGAGCGCAGGGGGTGCGCAGCGCACGCCGAACTCATCGTACGGAGCGTAGCCGAAGCATCCGTGCGGCGTCGGTGCGAGAAAACCATCGGTCGCCATATAGGTGTTGCCGTCCGCGGCGACGGCTCCGTCGAGCCCGCCGAGACCGCAGTTCGGAAACGATCCGGTACCGTCCATCTGGATCGCCAGCGTCGTGGAATCGAATGATCCACTTCTTTGTTCGGCTCCGCCCGGCAGCGAGTACACCGTCAGAGTCCCGTCGGCGGCCTGCACGAATTCACTGCGGCTTACTCCGGTCCCGTCGAAAAGGCCGCTCGTCCCGCGAATCCCGCGCAGCCACGTGCCGCTGAGATCGATGCACTGCGCAGTTTCGACGCCGCTTGCGCACGTACCACCGCTGCACGCTCCGCCGGCAACGCAGAGGCTCGGGTCTTCGCACGGCGTGGCGTCGGCGACCGGCGTGCACGTGGATGGCTCGGCGGTGCATTCGTTGCACACTTCGACCAGGCACTTGAAGTCGCAGCCGTCCCCATTCGCCGTGTTGCCGTCGTAGCAGGCGCATCGTTCGAGCGTCACATTGGAAGTCACGTACTGGCAGAACGAGAGCACGCACTGGAACGAGTGCCGCACGCCAGTAAGCGTCGATTCATCCTCGGAGACGACGAGCGAGTACGACTGGGGAAAGTTCGGATCGGTGCTCGCAACTTCGACGTTGCTGCCGTCAATCGATCCTTGCAGCCCGTTCAACGTAACCGAAGTGCCGGACTGCACGATTGCGTACTTGGCGTTTCTGACGTCGCGCCAGTGACCAGTCAGATCGATGGCCGCAGCCGCAGGTGCCCAGACAAGGACGCCGAGCAATACGGCAAGCGACGACGTGAGCACCGTTTGCGACAGTCCGCGGCCGGCGAGGTTCGACATTCGCAAGCTATACGCGGCCGTCTCGAGTCGAGTCAACCCGGCTCGCGGCCTGCCCGGATTCAGGGGTCGCGACGAAATCGTCGGTGGTCCGGGAGCTGTTCAACGGCAAAACACGAGCGTCACCGTTCAGGACACGGATTCAATCTCCATTTCGAAGACTTGCGATCAGTTGTTCGATCGCGCGCGGTTCGGGTGGCTTGACGATGTGGTGGTCGAACCCGGCTTCGGACGTACGCCGCCGGTCCTCGGATTGTCCCCAGCCGGTCACTGCCGTCAGCACGACGTGTTTCAGGCTCGGCTCGGCGCGAATCCGGCGCGCGACTTCGTAGCCATCCATGCCGGGCATTCCGATGTCCAGAAAGACGAGGTCGGGAGCATAGGCCACGGCCATCTCGAGGCTGGATGGCCCGTCGTGCGCGACGCAAACTTCGTGACCCTGGAGACGCAGCAACATCGCGAGGCTCACCGCGGCATCTTCGTTGTCGTCGACCACCAGCAGCCGGAGGCCCGACGGGCGTACCGCTTTCTGCGCCGCTCGCTCGTCATTCGTTTCGGCGCATTCGTCGGCACGAACGGCGAGCGGAAGGCGCACGGTGATCTCCGAGCCTTTGCCGGGACCGTCGCTCGACGCTTCGACAGTGCCGTGGTGCATTTCGACGAGCCGGCGGACCAGAGTCAGCCCGACGCCGAGGCCTCCCTGCGAATGCGACGCGGTGTGATGTCCCTGCACGAACAATTCGAACACGTGCGGCAGCAACTCGGTCGCTATGCCGACGCCGTTGTCGCGGACCTCGAGCACGGCCACATCGTCGATGCGCCTGGCGCCGAGCCAGATCCTTCCGCCCGGGCTCGTGTACTTGGCCGCGTTCGTCAGCAGGTTGCCGACGACCTGCGCAAGCCGGACAGGATCGGCATCGAGGAGCATCGATTCGGCCGGAAGCGAGATCTCGAGCCTGTGCCGCTGCGAGTCGATCAGCGGCTGGCAGGTTTCCACGGCGCGGGCGACGACGGTCGCGAGCTCGACCGGTTCCATGCGAAGGTCGATCTTTCCGCGCATCACGCGTGAGACGTCGAGAAGATCGTCGACGAGTCGCACCAGGTGATGCACCTGGCGCTCCATCATCTCGCGGGCGTGCCGGGCCATCCCGTCGTCGATCCGCGGCATGCGCAGCACTTCGAGCGAGTTGCGGATCGGCGCCAGAGGGTTGCGAAGCTCGTGCGCGAGCGTGGCAAGGAATTCGTCCTTTCGCTGGTCGGCCTCACGAAGCTCGCGGCTGACGCGCGCCAGCTCTTCCTCGGCCTTCTTCCGCTCGGTGACGTTCTGCACGTACACCGAAATGCCGCCGCCCGGAGCCGGATAGACATGCACCTCGTACCAGCGGTCGTGGTCGGGATAGTAATCGACCATCGAGCCCGAAACGCGCCCGGTCGCGACCTGTCGGAAGCACTGCTCGAAGCGGCTGCCGACGAGCCCCGGGTATTCTTCCCAGACGATCTTGCCGAGAAGCTTTTCCGGCGGCAGGCCGACGACGCGTTCGGCCTGCGGATTGACGTACGTGAAGCGCCATTCCCGGTCGACGGCATAGAACGCATCGCCGATGCTTTCGAGCACGTTGCGGGTGATCTGCTCGCTCTTGTTGCGCTCGTTTTCGGCGTGCACGCGCGCGGTGATGTCTTCATGGATGATGACGACTTCGGCGATGGCACCGCTTGCGTCCCTGACCGGAAAGATGACGGCCGACAGCCAGCGTTGCGGATCCTCGATCTCGGTAATCCCGGGGATGGTGTCGTTCGGGTTGTACTGGGCCGCCGGAACCCTGGTGGTCTCGCCGGCGAAGGCCCGGCGGATGAATTCGAGCGCGCCCGACTGCTCGAGCTGCGGATCTTCCAGAATGTTGTACCCGGCGAGCTGTTCGAGGCGGACGCCCCAGAGCCGTTCGAAGGCCTGATTGACGCGAATCGTACGCCCGTCCGGCGAGAAGACCTGAATGCTGAACGGAGCCTGTTCGAGCAGGCTGCGATAGCGATTCTCGTGCACGGCACGGCGACTGTAGCGCGCCGCCCGCCGGGCGAAAAGCAGCGGCGGCACGATCGGCCTCGGCCAATTCCCCAGTCACCCCCGCACGTGCTACTGGCGCGGGGTCCGGAGGTCGCCATGAGATTTCACACGGTCTGCATTTCGTTCACCCAGGAATCCGACGGGGAGAGGATCGGACAGATGGTCGCCGCTGCACTCGGCTTCCGCTTCGTCGACGAGGAAATCATCTTCAAGGCGGCCGACCTTGCGGGTGTGGAGCCGGAGCGCGTTGCGGCCGCCGAACAGAAGCCGCCGCTGCTCGAACGCGTGCTCGGAATCCTTTCGTCGGTCGAGCCGCTGGTTCGAAGCTCGCCGGGGCCGGGTCGATCGTCTGCGGCCTCGAGCGACGAGCTTCGCGACATGATCCGCGCGGCGATTCACGAGGTCGGCAAGCTCGGCAACGTGGTGATCGTCGCGCACGGCGCATCGATGGCTCTTGCCGGTACGCCGGGTGTCCTGCGTGTGCTGGTCACGGCGCCGGAGGAGGTCCGCATCGATCGTCACGCCGAGCGGCGCATGCTCACGCGGGTCGACGCCAGCGAGTCCGTCACGAGCTCGGACGATGCGCGGCGCGACTACTTCCAGAGCTTCTACAAGATCGAAGACGAATCGCCGACGCGTTACGATCTCGTGTTGAACACCGAGCTTCTTTCGGCCGAGCTCGCGACCCGGCTGATTGTTGCAGCCGCGCTCGGTTGAGCCCGCGCGCGATTCGCGACCGCGCCGCGGTCGATGTGCTTTGGCCGCCCCGCGGACAGAACCCGGACAATTTCGCGCCGGCGGCAAGCTGATCTAAGCTCTGCCGATGTCGACGACCGAGACTCCCCGCGCGGTGCGAAAGCTTGCTGCCATCGTCGTGGCGGATGTCGTCGGCTACTCGCGGCAGATGGGTGCCGACGACGTAGGAACGCTCGGCCGCGTACGCTCTGTGCGCACGGAAATCCTCGATCCGCTGATGCGCGAGCACGGCGGCCGCATCGTCAAGCTGATGGGCGACGGCATCCTCGCCGAATTCGCGAGCGCGGTGTCGGCAACGGCCTGGGCCGTCGGCGTGCAGCAGGCGCTGGCGAAGAGGAACGAAAGCGTCGCCGAAGCCGACGTCATGCTGCTGCGCATCGGCGTCAACATCGGCGACGTGATCCTCGAGGACGACGATATTTTCGGCGACGGCGTGAACGTGGCGGCGCGGCTCGAGCCGCTCGCTCCAAAAGGCGGCGTCTGCATTTCAGCGGCAGTGCACGATCATGTGGCGGGCAAGGTCGGCGTCGAGTTCGTCGCGCGCGGGGAGCGGACGCTCAAGAACATCGCGCGGCCGGTTGCGATCTGGTGCTGGTCGACGCAGCCGCTCGAAGAAGAAACGGTCGTTGCGACTGTGCGCGAGAAAGGTCGCAAGCCATCCGTCTGCGTGCGTCCGTTCGACGTGGCCGGCGGGAGCGGCGACGCGACCTTGCTGTCGGCTGCAGTCTACGACGCGACCGTGCTCGCGCTGTCCAACCTTTCGGGCATCACGCTTCTCGCCGATCCGGGCGGGGCCGATTTCCTCGCGAGTGCGACGATCCAGGCGGTCGGCACGCGATACCGCGCCACCGTGCGGCTCGTCGACAACAGCACCGGACAGCAGTTCTGGTCCGACCGCTTCGACGGTGACCTGTCCGAAATCTTTGAAGCGCAGGACGATCTCGCACTGCGCATCTCGACGGCGCTGCGCTACTCCATCTATGACCGCCAGGTCCAGGAGACCGAGCGCATTCCGGTGTCCGAACGAACCAGCGAGATGATCTTCGCGCGCATCGGGCGGACGCTGGCCGGCGGTTTTCGCTCGGAATGGCCCGACGCGGGGCCCGCGCTCGATACGATTCTCGCCGCAGATCCGTCCGATGCGGGCGCGCATGCTATGAAAGCATGCTGGCACCTGTACGAGGTCTTCTACGGATGGCGCGAGCTTGCAGCCGAGGATCGCAGCGCGGCGATCAAGGAAGCGCGCCAGGCGGTCCGGTGCAACGAGCAGAACGATTTCGCCCGCCTGACGATGGCGCTCGTGCACATCTACGCCGAGAACGATCCGCAGCGTGCGCTGCGCGAATGCGAGCGCGCTCTCGAGCTCAGCCCGTACTTCGCGATGGGACGCTACGGCCAGGGGCTTGCGCAACTGTTCGGCGGCGATGCCGAGCGCGGGTTTACCAACTGCGTCGCGGCCGCGCAGGCCAGCTCGCGCAACGTGATTCATCACCGCATGCTGCAGGGCGCGGCGCTGGCCGCATTCCTGTGCGAGCGCAGCGCCGAGGCCTTCGAGATCGCGACGCGCGCCGATCATCTCCAGCGCGACGTCGCGCCGACACTGCTGATTCTTGCTGCGGCCGCTGCCAGTGCCGGCCGTGCGAACGAAGCAGCCGCAGCCGTCGGGCAGCTCCTCCAGCAGTTTCCGGATTTCACCCTCAGCGAGATGCGCCGCTGGCCGTTCCATCGCGACGCCGACAACGAGCGCTTCGTTGCAGCGCTCCGCAGCAGCGGGCTCCCGGACTGAACGCCGTCAGGCCGCGTCGCGATTGCGCAATGCAAACATCTTCGGCTCGTACGCATCGGCCGGAAGCTGCATGTCGACGACGCCGTCCTTGGCGAGCCAGTCGTAGTTGCCCTTCATGACGTTCGCCGTCACGGCTCCCGAAGCGGCGTCGTCATTGCGCCACAGCGCGCGGAACGACGCCTGCACCTTGCGCCGCGACAGCGCGCAGAACAGGTCGGCGAGCCTCATCGCTTCGGCAGCGTTCGGATCACCGGTCTCCTTCATCTGCCGTGCGCGCGAGCAGACGACCGACATTGCGAACAGCTCCATGACGATGTCGACGGTGCGGAACAAGAAGGCCTGCTTCCGTTCCATCTTCGCCTGGTACAGCGCCATCGCGTGGAAGCTCGAGCGTGCGAGCTTGCGTGCGCCGCGATCGACGAAGCGGATGTGGCCCGCGAGCTCGCCCCATTCGCCGTACTGGAACGGAGTGGCGAGTCCCTTGAGCCACAGCGGCGGATACCATCCGGCATAAAACGCCATGATCGAAGGCATCGCCGACATCTTCATGGCTGCCGTCGACTTGGGATCGATCATCGCGCCTGCGACCTGGAGGTGCTTGTCGACCGCCTCGCGCGCCATGAACAGGTGCATCACTTCGCTCGAGCCTTCGAAGATCAGGTTGATGCGGCTGTCGCGCATCATGCGCTCGATCGGGATGCCGGTCTCGCCGCGCTCGCGCAGCGACGTCTCGTTCTCGTAGCCGCGACCGCCGCGGATCTGCAGCGTTTCGTCGATCATCTTCCAGCCCTGGACGCTGTTCCATTCCTTGGCCGCTGCGGCCTCGAGCCGGATGTCGTAGCCGCCGCGCTGGGCCATGTTGGCGGTGATCTTGGCGATCGAATCCATCGCGAACGTGACTGCGGCAATCGATGCGATCTTGTTCGAGATGGCCTCGTGCTTCCAGATCGGCACGCCCCACTGCGCGCGCGCGGCCGACCAGCCTTTGACGACTTCGAGGCAGCGCTTGGCCGAGCCGACGCACGCCGCCGGCAGCGAGAGGCGTCCGGTGTTGAGCGTCATCAGTGCGATCTTGAGACCCTGTCCCTCGGCGCCGATCAGGTTCTCCTTCGGTACGCGCACGTCGGTGAACGAGATGACGCCGTTGGCGAGCGCGCGGAGACCCATGAAGCGGCTGCGGTGCTCGACCTTGACGCCCGGCGTATCGGCATCGACGACGAACGCGCTGATCTTCTTGGTCTTCGGATTGCGGGCCATCACGACGAACAGCTCGGCGAGCGTGCCGTTGGTGCACCAGAGCTTCTCGCCGTTGAGCACCCAGAAGTCGCCTTCCTGCTCGCAGGTGGTCGACAGCGACGACGGGTCGGAGCCGACGTTCGGCTCGGTCAGCGCGAAAGCCGAGATCGCGCCCTTCGCGCAGCGCGTGAGGAATTTCTGTTTCTGCTCTTCGGTTCCGAAATCCTTGAGCGGCTGCGGCACGCCGATCGACTGGTGCGCCGACAACAGCGCCACGAGGTTGCCGTCGTAGCTGCCGATCAGCTCCATGGCCTGGCAGTACTCGGTCACGGAAAAGCCGAGCCCGCCGTACTTCTTCGGGATCTTGATCCCGAATGCGCCGAGCTTGCGCAGCCCGTCGACGACGTGGTCCGGATACTCACCGGTTCGATCGATCTCGGCCGAATCGACAGCGTCGCGCAGGAACGCTTCGAGGCGGTCGAGCCACTGGACGAACTCCGGGTTCTTGTTCGCGTCGATCGGGAACGGATGCACGATGTCGAGCGGAAGCTGCCCCAGGTAGAGCTCGCGAATGAAAGCGCGCCCCGCCCATTCCTGCTCACGGGACTCTTCGGCTACCCGCCGGGACTCTTCTTCGCTGCCGATGTTCTTCGCGGTATCTGCCATGGTCTGCGCCATCCTTCCTGCTTGAGGCCTGCTTGAGGTTTCTGCGTCGAAATTCTGGAACCGGACCCGGCACCTTAGCCTCGGCGCCACTCCAAGTGGAACGGCGCAGCGGAGCCGGGCCTGGCCGGTCACGAGCAGCCGGAGCGCCGACCGCGACCCCGCATCGGCCTGCGCGGCCGTGCGGCTGACCGCCGGTTTTCCACGGGAATGGCCTGACGCAGCGGCCTCGGGGACCGCTGGACATGGCCTGCGACGCGGCGGATACGTGCGCGCAGTGCCACCGGAGCTTCGCCACTACCTTCTGGTCGAACACGTTGCCGGCTCGGCGGTTTTCAACTTCCTGATCAACGCGCTGATCGCGTGGCTGTCGTTTCGCCACGAGCCGGCTGTACCCCTGTGGGGCCAGCAGAGCATCATCGGAGATCTGCTCGGCACGACGATCATCCTGCCGACGCTCACGTGTCTGATCGTGACCCGCATCGTCCGCATGCATCTTCGCCGCGGGCGCATCCAGTCGACGGGATTCACCGGCGCGGCCGGCAATGTTCTCATCCGGCTGCCCGAAGGCGCATTCCTTCGCGGGCTCACGGTTGGTGCCGCAACGATGGCGGTGTTTGCGCCGCCGATGATTCTTGCCCTCGTCGCGTCCGGCATCGGCGGGCTCGATGTCGCAACCTTCGTCTGGTTCAAGGCCGGTTACGCAGCACTGATGGGCGCAATGGTGCAGCCGGTCATCGCGATGTGGGCGATCATGTACGGCGCCGGGCCGGAGCCCGTGCTCGAGGTCAGCCGCGACGGAGTTGCCGGATGAAAGTTGTCCGAAGCGTCGATCACATCTCGTTTTCCGTTCGCGATCTCGACACGTCGCTTCGCTTCTATTGCGATGTGCTCGGGCTCGAGAAAGCCCCGCGGCCGGATCTCGGCTTTCCCGGCGCTTGGCTGACGGTCGGCGACGCGCAGGTCCATCTCCTGCAGGTGCCCGAGGGCTTCGACGGCGGCACGCCTCCGCCATCGCTCAACCCGCTTGCGAGCCACGCGGCATTCGGCATCGACGATCACGCGGCCACGCGCGATCACCTCAAGCGGCACGGCCACGAGATCTTCGAGCTCGAAGCCAGCGGCCAGATGTGGGTCAAGGATCCCGACGGCTACATCATCGAGCTGATCTCGAGCCGCCGCTGATCCGTAACGCCCCCAGTTTTCATCCGAGCGTCAGCAGCGGCCGTTCGCGAAGCACGCGTCCCATCGCCACGCGGGCAGTCACGGCAGCGATCAGCGGCAGCACGATCGCCACGGCCATGAGCGGCAGCCATGCCGGATGCCAGTCGACGTCGAGAACGCTGCGCGCGAGCACGGCGCACGCGCCGATACCGATCGTGCATCCGGCCAGCGCGGCGACGGCGCCGAGCGTCGCGAACTCCATCGCGATGCTGGTGCGAAGCAGCCCGTGGCGGGCGCCCAGCACCTTCATCAGATTGATATCCCAGCGCCGCTCGTCGGCTTCGTCGCGGGCGATCGCGAACACCAGCATCAGTCCCACGGCGAGCGCCGTCCACGCGGTGGCGGCCACGGCCCAGCGAAGCTGCGTGAGCAGGCCGAGCGCGCGCTCCACGCCGCGCGTCACGTCGATCATCGAGATGTTCGGAAATTTCTCGACGATCGACGCCTGAAGGCGCTCGCGCGCCGCGCCGTCGAGGGCCGGGATCGACGCGAGAAACACCGTCGGCGCCGCCTCGAGCACGCCCGGCTGGAACGATACGAAGAAGTTCGGCTGCAGGCTGGTCCAGTCGACCTCGCGCAGGTTGACGACGCGTCCTTCGACCTCGACGCCCTGCACGTCGAAGCGCAGCCGGTCTCCGAGCGCGAGCCCGAGGCGGCGCGCGAACTCCTTCTCCAGTGAAATCTGCGGCAGCGAATTCGATTCGACGCTCCACGTTCCGTCGAACGGAGCTCCCGCAACGATCTTCTCCGTCGTGTGCAGGTCGGCCTCGTACGTCAGGTTGTAGCGCCGCGCGCCGGGGTTCTCGCCGCTTCGAAAACCGCCCGAAGGTTTCTGCGCGGCCGCGTCGCCGGCCGGCGCGTCCTCGGCGCGGACGGTTTCGCCGTTGATGCTGAGCAGACGTGCACGCACCATCGGCGCGAGGCGCTGCCAGTCGGTGCCCGCAGCTGCGAGATGCGCGCGCAGCGGCCCGGTCTGCTCGGGCTGAATGTCGAAAAGAAACAGGCTCGGAGTCGTCTCCTTCCCCGGCGGAATGAGCTGCTGGGTCAGGATGGAACGCAGCTGCGGCGGCAGTCCGAGCAGCAGCGCCGTCATCGTCAGCGCCACGAACGCCGTGCGCGACGCGCGCCGATGCGGAGAAAGCTGGCGCAGAGCGAGCCGGATCGACAGCCGTGCGCGCACGCTCGCGGCAGCGACGAATGGAAGCAGCACGCGGCCCGCGCCGGCGGCCGCGCCGAATGCCACGAGCAGGACCGCTGCGAACCATGCTCCGTGACGGGGATTGCCGACTCTTTCTGCCGCAAGCACGAACAGCAGCGCGACGGCCGGCAGAGTCCACAGCACGTCGCGCGGGCGGCTGCGAAGAGCGAGATGGGCCTGCTCCTGAAACAGGTCGGCCACTCGCAGCGTTGCGAGCCGCGCGAGCAGCGGAAGGCATGAGACGGGGCCGACCGACAGCGCAACGGCCAGCGCGACGGCCGCGTCGCGCACGCCGACGCCGAGCGCGAGCTCGGCGGGAAGCAGGTCCGCCAGCAGCCATGCGGCGGCCGGCAGCGCGAGCATCACCGCGACGATCGCGACGACCGCGGCGATGGAAGCGAGCACGCCAACTTCGGTCATCAGAAGGGCCTGCGCGTAGCGGCGCCTCGCGCCGAGGCTCATGAGGATCGCGAGGTCGGCAACGCGTCTGCGCAGGAACGCATGGAACAGATAGGCCGACGCGACTCCGGCAAGAGCCAGTGCCACGAGCGAGACCAGGCCGAGATATCCGGTCACGCGCGAGTAGCCGCCGGAAATCTCGGAGACGGCCTCCTCGTGGCTGATGATTCGTACGCGCGCATCATGAAGTGCCGATCGCATGCGCGCGGCAGCGGCGCTCGCGCCTCCATCAGCGCGAGCACCGTCTTCGAGCGCGACGAGATGCTGGTGCTCGACGCGGCTTCCGGTGTCGAGCAGTCCCGTCGCGGCCAGAAGCGAGCCCGCAACGTACAGACGCGGCGCAAGCGACGCGGCGCGCACCGAAAGCCCGGTGTCGCGCACCAGCGTGTCCGCAATGCGGAACGTCCCGGTGCCGATCCTGATTGCATCGCCGACGTGGACGCCGAGCTGTTCGAGCAGGGACGGATCGGCCCACGCGTCTCCGCGTTCGAGCCCGTCGCGAACGGCGTCGCCCGCGACGCCTCCGTTCGCCAGCACCAGACCGCCGTAAAGCGGAAAATGCCGGTCGATTCCGCGCAGCTCGACGAGGCGCGCGCGCCCGCTGCCGGAGACCATCGAGTACAGCTGAACGAGGTCTGATGTTTCGACACCGCTCGATGAAGACGAACCCGAGCCGTTTGCGCCGCCCGAGGAGTCAGGCGCTGCAGCTGCGGCGTCGATCCGTGCAGTCTCATCGGCGCTCAGCGCGTGAGGCGATGCCACGCGGATGTCCGCGCCGAGCAGGGCCTGCGACCTTGCCGTGAGCGTGCGGCTGACCGACCCCTGCAGCGAATCGAGCAGCAGCGAGCCGCCGAGCCCGAGCGCCAGGTTCGCAATGAAGAACAGCGAGAACGCCCGCTGCTGCCGCAGGTCGCGAAGCGCGAGCCCGAGGAGCGTCAGCATCGGCTCGAAGGCACCCGGCCGGCGCGCTCGGTGGCCACCTGCTCGCGCGGAGTCGTCAGGGCATCGTCATAACCGTCGTGCAGCCGGCCGTCACGGAGCACCATCGAGCGCGCACAGCGCGACGCCAGCGCTGCGCTGTGCGTGACGAGGACGAGCGTCGTCGACGTGCGCTCGACGAGCTCGAACAGCACATCGGCGACGGCGCCTCCGGTCTTTTCGTCGAGGTTGCCGGTCGGCTCGTCGGCGAGCAGGAGCTCCGGCTCACCGACCAGCGCTCGTGCAATCGCAACGCGCTGGCGCTCGCCGCCGCTCAGCTGCGCAGGAAAATGATCGAAGCGGGCGCCGAGACCGACGGATTCGAGCGCGCGGTCGGCGCGCCCGTCCGGATCCTCGCCGTCGCGAAGCTCGAGCGGCAGGCGCACGTTTTCGAGCGCCGTCAGCGACCGGATCAGGTGGAAATGCTGGAAGACGATTCCAACCGTGCGCGAACGGAAATCGCTGAGCTGGTGCTCGCCGGCCGACGCAAGGTCGACGCCGCCGACCTCGAGCGTTCCCGAGTCTGCGACGTCGAGGCCGGCGAGCAGTGCGAGCAGCGTGGATTTTCCGCTGCCGGACTCCCCGGCGACCGACACCGTCTGGCCGCGCGCGACGACCAGATCGATGCCGCGCAGCACCGCAAGCGGTCCGGCCGTGGTCGCAAAGCTCTTGCATAGACCCGCCGCGCGAACGACGGCGTCTCCTGAGGAAAGGTCGCGCGGGATGCTCACTTGCCGGCGTCCGCCGGCTTGAGCGATTCGAGCACGGGAACCAGATGCTGCTCGACGAGCTTTGCGACGATCACGTAGCCTGCTGCGTTCGGATGCAGTCCGTCGGAAAGGTTCAGGGCCGCGTCGCCGGCAACGCCTTCGAGCAGGAACGGCAGCAGCTTCACGTTTTTCTCGGACGCGAGCGATTGAAAGGTCGCTTCGTAGCTCGCGGTAAACGCGTTGCCGTAGTTCGGCGGCATCTTCATGCCGGCCAGCAGCACGGTGATTCCGTTGCTCTTTGCGAGATCGATGGCGGCGCCGAGATTCTTTTTGGTCTCCGCGGGATCGATGCCGCGCAAGCCGTCGTTGGCGCCGAGCGCCAGTACGAGAACGTCCGGCTTCGTGCGCAGCTGCCACGTGAGGCGCGATACGGCGCTCGCCGACGTCGATCCGCTGACGCCGGCGTTGATCACCTGCACGTCCGGCCAGCCGCGCTTGCGCAGCGACTGCTCCAGCAGTGCAGGCCAGGCCTGCTCAGGAGAGAGGCTGTACCCTTCGGTCAGCGAATCGCCGAGACAGACGATGCGCGGCGAGCCCGCGCCCGCCGTGGCCTCGGCAGGTGCAGTCGCGCGGGCTATCGGAACCGCGATCGTCGCCGCGAATACGAATGCGGCAATTCGCCGGTGGAGCATGGCGCAGAGGCTACCAGCGACGCAAAGGGCACTCGACCCGAGGCTTTACACGCACGGCCGGACAGGCCCGATCACCGTGTCAGGTCTTCCGCTCCGTTGGCCGCGCCGCCGGCTGCGCTCTTCGCACCGTTGGCCGCGCCATGTGCCGCAGACCGCGTTCCGTTGGCCGCGCCGTGAACCGTCGACCGCGCGCCGGCAACAGGATGCCCGTGCACGGTGTGGTCGACGCCGTTGGCGGCCCCGTGAACGACGTGCTCGGTCGCATTCGCGGCGCCGTGCACGACGTGTTTCGTCCCTTCGGCCGCGCCATGCACGACGTCGCTGGTCGCATCGGCGGCCTTGTGAACGACGTTGTCACCCAGCGCAGCAACCGGGACGAGACTTCCCACCGCGATCGTGGCGGCAAAGACGAGTCGGGAAGCGATGCTCGATTGGGTTACCTTTTCTGCAGTTTCCATACGTCGAGCTTAGGCGCCTGATCCCGGGCGGCAAGGCGCCCGGACAATTTTGCGCCCGATGCGGGTCAACGTTCGCGACCCGATCGAAGCGAACAGCCTCATGCGATCGTGCTGGGACTCCATCCGGGTTTCTGCAATCGTCCGCGTTCATGAAGCGGCGATCGCAATCGGGGCACGAGCGTCGCCGCCGGCACTTCGGCCGCAGCTTTGTCGTACGCGCGTGCGTCGCGGCTCTCATCGCAAACGTTCTCGCCGCCATTCCCTCGATCGCGCAGGAAACTGACGTGCAGGACGCCGAGCTACGCAAGGCTGTCCTGGCGAGCCTTCCGAAAGATGCGGCGCGCAGGCAGTTCGGCGCGATCACGCTGGCCGCGCCCGGCAAGGCCGAAGTCATCGGCGAATACTGGAAAGGCTGCTACGCGGGCGGACAGCAGCTTCCGCCGTTCGGCGATCACTGGCAGGTGATGCGCCTTTATCGCAACCGGAACTGGGGAACGCCGATGCTGATCGACTTCCTCGAGAAATTTTCGGCGAAGGCTGCCGCCGCAACGGGATGGCCGGGCATCCTGATCGGAGACATGTCGCAGCCGCGCGGCGGCCCGATGCTGACCGGACATGCATCGCATCAGCTCGGCATCGAAGCCGACATCTGGCTGCGGCCGATGCCGGATCGCAGGCTGACGCCCGAAGAGATCGGCCGCATGATGTCGACCGATCTTCTGCGCGCCGACCGCAAGGATGTGGATCCGTCACGCTACACGCGCCAGCATTTCGAAATCCTGCGCGCGGCGGCCGAGGAGCCCGGGGTCGCGCGCGTGTTCGTCAACGCGGCCATCAAGAAAGCGCTGTGCCGCGACGCCGGCAGCGACCGCAAATGGCTGAACAAGGTGCGGCCGGTCCCCGGCCACACGTACCACTTCCACGTCCGGCTGGCGTGCCCGAAAGACCAGAAGGAATGCATCGAGCAGATCGCGCCGCCGCCCGGCGACGGATGCGGCAAGGAGCTCGACTACTGGTTCACCGACGCCATCCTCAAGGCGAAGCCCGGCAAATCGTCGAAGGCAATGTCGATGGCGGCGATGCCGAAAGCCTGCCGCGCGCTGGTCGCACCGCCGGAAATCCGGGACAGACACTGATTTCCGCAATTCGGGGACAGACACCGATTTCGGTAAAGCGGCGTCTGTCCCCGATTCATCGGATCAGCCGCGGCGCGCCATCTCCCACAGCGCGAGCGGGCGCATGCCGAACACCGACTTGCGCTCGTTCAGGTACGCGCAGTAGCAGTCTGCGCAGTCGTGGTGCTGCGCATTTTCGAGCGCGGGCCCGAGCCCGTCGCGCACGAGGTTCTTCGGCTGGAAGTTGGCGTCGTGCTGGTTGCACGGGTGCACGTCACCGTTGGGCTCGATGTGCACGTAGAACCGCCCCGCCATGCAGGTCGACTCGCCGCCCCCGGTATTCTGCGAGATGTCGCCGTAATCGTCCCAGTCGAGAACGTTCTCGTAGGTCGCAGCCGAAAACATCAGCCGGCGCCCTTCGCGTTTCAGCTCGCCGAGCCGGCGGTGCATCGCGCGGATCTGCTCGTCCGTCAGCGCGAAGTCCTTGACGGCGTCGTCGTAGTACTTGCGCCCCGAGACCGCGGGCTGCGAATGGAGCCCGATCCCTCGCGCTTCGCAGAAGTCGAGCATCGGCTCGATCTCGTCGAAGTTGTCGCGGGTGACGACCATATTGATGAACAGGTTGATGCCGCGGCTGCGCGCGATCTCGATCGCCTCGCAGACGCGTTCGTGGACGCCGGCGCCGCGGATCCGGTTGGTGTGGCCGGGCGTGGCCGAGTCCAGGCTGAACACGACTTCGTCCAGGTGATCGAACAGCTCGGGTTTTTCGACGAACTGCAGTCCGTTGGTGACCACGGCCGTGACGATCCCGGCCGCCTGCGACGCGGCGCACAGCGTCCGGAAATCCTGCCGCAGCGTCGGCTCTCCGCCCTGGTACTTGATGCGCATGGTGCCGTGCGCGCCGAAGCCTTCGATTGCGCGGACCCACTGCTCGGTCGTCATCAGCTCGATCTTGACGTCGGGGCACCGGCAGTACGCGCAGCGCAGATTGCATGCGTTGAGCAGCGAGGCCTGGACTTCGAACGGATGCAGCTTCCGGAATCGATGCGCCGCGTAGCGGGCGGCAAATCGCAGGTGTCGTTCGGAAAGCATCGTCTCAGTCTCCCTTGGCGAGCGGCGTTGAAGGTGTGCGGCCGAGAATGCGCGCAGCCGCAGTGCGCGGCACGAGCAGCAGTGAATACCATGTCAGCCCGGCCATCGTGCCGGCCGCCATCCCGAGCTGCCAGCGGCGATCCTCGCCGAGCGTCGTCGATGCGAACAATGCGAGGAACGCGGGCACGACGAAGCCCGCTGCGGCGGCGATGGGCCAGTGCCAGTGCGGCGTGGCAAGAAGCGCCAGCGCCAGCGCGGCCACGACTACTGCGAGCACCGGCATCACGAAGAAGTGATACAGGCGCAGTGCCTGCACCAGGTGCCAGCGCAGCGGCGCAGCCGCCGGCCGCGTGCGGCGCAGCTCGAGAAGATATCCGGTGCCGCGACGACGGCGGAACGTCATGAAGTCGCGCATCGTCTGCGGCACGCGCAGCTCGATCGCCAGCGCATGGCGGCAAAGGCGTACGTCACGGCCGCGCGCGCTGGCGAGCAGCCCGAAGCGGATGTCGTCGGCGGTGCAGTCGCCCGGCAGCGCGTCGACGGCGCTCGAGCGCAGTGCATAGCAGACGCCCGACACCTGCCCGTTGCCGAGTGCTTCGCCTTCGAGCCACCACAGCGAATTGAGCAGCCACCAGTGGATCCGTTCCTCGATGAGCCGCGTAGCAGGGCGCACCCGCGCTCCGACCACGTCGGTCGCGGGATGCTTCTGAAGCGTTTCGACGAGTGCGCGCAGACAGCCGGGGTCGAGCTCGGCATCGGCGTCGGTCACGACGACGATCTGCTGGGAAAGGCCGGAGAGCACGGCATTGAGCTGGTCGGCCCGGCCGCGCGCATCGCTCACACGAACGAGCGTGACGGGATCGCCGCTGTCGCGAGCGGCCTCGACCAGCGCGGCGGTGTCATCGCTCGAGCCGCCGTCGACGACGATGATCGCGAGCCGCTCGGCCGGATAGTCGGCGTTGCGAAGGTTGGCCAGCTTGCCGGCAATGAATCGCTGCTCGTTGCGGACCGGAATGACCACGGCGATCTCGGGGAGGGCGGCCCCTGCGTACGCTGCGGCCCCGGGTTCACTGGAAAGCGAAGCGCGATGCGAGTGCAGCGACCGCCGCCGCCCGGCGGTCGCGACGAGGAACGCCACATAGCCGAACACCGACGACCAGAGCACCGCGGCAGCGGCCAGAAAAGCAAAGCGCAGCATTTCGAATTCCCGTCGGCGGTCCTTACGCGTTCGGTTTCGCGCTGTCACGGGCTTTCGCATACCACCCGGGGCGATCGAGGCGATTCGTGATAGGTCTCGACGCCGCATCGCGGGGAGGATTCGCCGCGTCGCATCTGCACGAGGAACAGCCGACCGTGACGACTTCGCAAACGCCGTCGCAGACCGAAGCGGGAGCGCAAGGCAGGCGTATGCCGGCGGCGATCCTGCTCGGGCTCGCGGTCGTTGCAGCCATCGCCGTGCGGGCGCTGTATCTCGATGCAAAGCCGTTCTGGCGCGACGAGGCGTGGGTTGCGCTGCTCGCGGACCACCCCGCGCGGGCGATCCTCGAGGGGCGGCCCGTACCGTTCGGATTCCTGTGGCTGATACGGCTCACGCGGGCGATCGTTCCGGGACCGCCCGAGATCAGCTACCGGTTCGCACCGTTCGTCGTCGGCATTGCAATCGTTCCGCTGCTGGCACGCATGGCGTCGGTTTTCGGCGCGCGGCGCTGGGTGGCGGTGGCCGCGGCGTGGATCGCCGTCGGCCTCGTTCCGCTCGTGTACTATTCGCGCGAGCTCAAGCCGTACGACATCGACATGGCTCTGGCGATCCTGGTGCCGATGCTCGCGATCGTGAGCTACGACGGGCGGGCGCCAGGCGCCGGAGCGCGCATTGGACTGCTGGCGCTTCTGATCGCGGCGCCATGGATCACGTATGCCGGCATCTTTCCGGTTGCCGCGCTGCTGTCGTGGGGCTGGCTTGTGTGGGCACGGCGCGCGACGCCTTCCGGCCGGCGCGATCTGTTCCTCGGCAGTGCGGCGTTCGCCGTCTCATTCGTCGCGTCGTACGTGCTGACGATTGCTCCGCAGGCGTCGAACCCGCGACTGCAGATCTACTGGAGCTCGCGCATGATCGGCAGCGCGGAGGGTCCACTGTGGAGATCCGTCGCGACCGGCGCGTGGGACTACGTGCGGCTTTCGACCACGTATTTCTTCGACCGCCAGTGGCTGCCGATGTCGGTGCTCGCCGCGATCGGTGCGGTGACGTGGCCGCGCCGCCACCGCATGATGCTCGTCTGGATGTATGCGGGCTCGGCGGTGTTCTGCATCGCTGCAGCGGCGACCGATCGTTACCTGATCGCGCACGGCCGCCACCTCATGTTTGCGATGCCTCCGCTGATTCTGTGGTCGGCGCAGGGTTTGTGGACGCTCGCCCGGCCGTTCGGACGCCTGCGTCCGGTTCTCATGGTCGCCCTTCCCGTAGGACTGGCGACGTTTCTGTCGGTCGGGTCCGTCGCCAGGCGCGTCGGCCCTTATCGAACCAACATCACCGAGTTCTTCCGCTACGACACGCTTCAGGATGTCGACGACGCCATTTCCGCGGCGGCGCCGCTGATCGATGCTGCCGACCCGGTGATGGTTTCGCTGCGCGCGTCGTACGCGTTCCAGTTCTATCGCGATGGTCGTCTGCCGCAGGCGACCTACTGCGAGATCGCGTGCCCCGACTGGACCGATCGTGCCGCGCCGTGGCTCGACGCGATCGACGGCCGTGCGTGGCTGTTCCTGACCGACGAAGAGGGGAAGTGGATGGGACCTTTTCTGGCGGCGAACGGATTGTCGCACGACGAGCGCGTGTCGGTGCGCGGTGCGCGCGTCTGGGAGCTTCATCGAACGGGCGCGAAGCCCGATCGCAGCGGCGACGACGCGCCCGCTCGCAGCGGGCCGACGGATCCAGGCAGCGAGTCGCAGGATATGCAGTAGCCG
Organism: Candidatus Limnocylindrales bacterium; assembly: GCA_035571835.1. NCBI lineage: Bacteria > Bacillati > Chloroflexota > Candidatus Limnocylindria > Candidatus Limnocylindrales > Candidatus Limnocylindrales bacterium. The sequence continues at coordinate 53,722 of DATNBU010000037.1, forward strand.
CGGCGCGAACCGGGTGGCTACGCATGCGGCCGGTCCGTGTTAAGGTCCGGCGATGCCCGCGCTCCGCCAGACTGCTGCTTCCGGGTTTGCGGCACTTTCTGTCGACGAGCTGACGATCGATGACGAAGCTTCGTTTCGCCATGTCGCGCTCTACGCGGAGCTGAAGCAGGTGCTGCGCGCGGCGACGTACCGTTTTCGCGTGCTGCCATCTGCGCCCGGCGGACAATGGGAGCGCGCGCTTCTGCTCAATCTCGTCTTCTGGCAGGCCGATGCCGGAGGCGACGTGCTCGCCGACCGTCACCTGCCGGCGGACGTCGTCGCGCATGCCGCATGGCATCACCTCGCCAGCCGCGCGGTGTCCGGCAACGACGCACCAGCGAGCGCAGGCGCAATGCTTCTTGGTGAGGCGATCGCCAGCGCATTCGATCTCTATCTGATCGGACGCCTGCTCGGACAGGCGCCGCAGTCGTCGTTCCTGCAGACCCAGGTCCCGGCGATGGCGGAGGCAGCCATGGCCGCAGGACTTCCGGACACGGAGTTCGAACGGCTTCTTGCCAGTGTTGCCTGCGAGCCCGAGCTCGCGTTCTCCGATCTTCGCGAGCTGCTGTCGGATGTCACGTCGGCGCTGTTCGCCTGCGACTCGGCGGAAGCCGCGCTCGGCGCGCTGGCACGTTTCGAGACGCACCGCTTTGCATCGCTGCTGCACCACTACGAGCTTTCCAACTGGATCCTGCATGCGCGTGCCCACGGACATCCGTCGGCGCTCGCCGACGCGCGTGTCGAGGCCGTCGATTTCGCGATGCGCTCGGCGCCGGTTGCGCTGGACTGGCTGGTTGCGCAGTGGGTGCTGCCAGCGCAGCAGTGCGCGCAGCCCTCTGCGCACTGATCACAGCGGAGGAGGGAATCCCTTATGATCAAGCTCGTGTACGTGATTCGCCGACGTGCCGACCTGACGCCGCAAGCATTCCGCACGCGCTGGCTCGCGCACGGCCCGCTGGTAAGCGAGGTGGCCGCGGCCATTCGCGCTCGCCGTTACATCCAGAGCCACACCATCGATACCCCGCTCAACGCCGTGCTGGCGGATTCGCGCGGCATGGCCGAAGGCTACGACGGCATCACCGAAGTCTGGTGGGACAGTATGGAAGAGCTGGTCGCGGGCATGGGCTCCGCGGAATCGCTCGATGCCCGGAGGCGGCTTCTCGACGACGAACGCGAGTTCATCGATCTTGCACGCTCGTTCGTCTTCCTGACCGAGGAACATCCGATCTTCGACCACGCCTGACCGCGGCGTCAACTGCGGCGCGCACGTGCCGGCTATTTGCCCGGCCCGACCGGGACTTTCTCGGCAAGGCTGTTGATCACGTCGTCCGACGCCTTTCCGCCCTTGCAGCTCGGGTGGCCGAATCCGCTCACGCTCGTTCCGTCGCGGATGTCGAGAATCATGTTGTCGGTGACGTTCTTCGCAACGCCGACCGGGACCGCGTCGAGGTTGAGCGCATGGCGGACCTTCCATGCGACCACGTGATCCGCGCACGAAGTGTCGCCGCTTACGCCAAGCCCGCCGACGATCTTGCCGCCCGAATCATAGAGCGCGAGTCCGCCGCCAAAGACGACGATGCCGCCGATGGGCTTGCCGATCATCGGATCGTCGGCCTGCCCGAATTTTTCCGGGCTTCCGCCGTAAGCGGCGTCCGGGTTCGGCGGCGCGCTCGCCGTCAACCCGAAAAGGCTCTGTCCCGGCTGCGATGCGAAGTAGAGGTTGGCGGTCGACAGCGCGAAGTTCGGTGCGCTCAGTGCGTTTGCCGTGCTGGCTTTCTCTGCGGCGATCACGCGGCTGCCGGGCCATTCCGCCGAGCGATCGGGACCGCTGAATACCACGGCGCAGACGATGCCGTCGCGATTGACGACGGCGGCCCACGACGGATTGCCCATGCCCGTGTTGGCATCGCTGCCCTCGCCGGTGATCGTTTGAAGTACGCCGCGCAGATCATCGTGCGACGGCAGCCCATCGCAGGTTGCGGCGGGCTGCGCGAGCGCACGCGTCGCGCCGAGCAGGAAGACGGCCAGAAAAAGCGTTCGCATCGGGTTGCCTCGCGATCATTCAAACTCCATCCACGATGCTGTTCCACGGTGGCCGGCGAGAATTTTCCGCAGTGGAGCGGCTCACGGGACGCGTTCGAGTGGCGAGAAGCGATTGCGCGGTGCCCATCTGCGGGTAGGAAACTTGTCGCGGAGAGCGCGGCTGCGCGCGCTGCCGTATCGTTATAGACGGGAACGACTGTGGCCGCGGACGATACCGAAGACGACGAAACCGAAGACACTGTAGTGGTCGCGATCGAAGACTCGATCGATCTTCATACGTTTCGTCCGCGCGAGATTCCGGCCGTCGTCGAGAGCTATCTCGAAGCAGCACGTGAGGCAGGATTTCGAGAAGTGCGGCTCATCCATGGGCGCGGCACGGGATTCCAGCGTGACCGCGTACGCACGGTGCTCACCGGGCACCCCGATGTGGAGTCGTTTTACGATGCACCGCCCGAGCGTGGAGGCTGGGGCGCGACGGTCGTGCTTCTTCGTCCGCCAGCGTGAGTCCGGGGTGGCCCGATTCGCGACGCCGGGGGGTCTGATAGGCTTGCCGCCAATGCGTATCTGGGTCGATGCGGACGCCTGTCCGGCCGTTGTCCGCGAAATTCTTTTTCGCGCGAGCGCGCGACTTCGCTGCACGATGACGCTGGTTGCCAACCGCACGCTTCGAACTCCCGATTCGTGCGACTGGATCACGTCGGTGCGCGTCGCCGATGGTTTCAATGTGGCCGACCGTTACATCGTCGATTCGCTCGAAGCCGGAGATCTCGTGATTACCGCGGACATTCCGCTTGCCGCGGAAGTCGTCGACGCCGGCGCGTATGCGCTCAATCCGCGCGGCGAGCTCTACACGCACGACAACGTCCGGCAGGCGCTTGCGGCGCGCGACCTGCTCGTGACGCTCCAGGGCGACGGGCTCGTGACAGGCGGGCCGGCGCCGCTCAATCATGCCGATCGCCAGCGGTTCGCGAACGCGCTGGATCGTTTTCTTTCGCAGCATGCGAGACAGTGAATCGTGGCCGGCGAGGACATCACGCTGCCGCCGACGGAATCCGCGGACGTACGCCCGGACTCCGGCGACGCGCAGCCGACGCCCGCGGACAGCAAGCCGCGCCGGAAACGGCGATGGATCTGGATCGTGCTCGTCGTCGACATCGCGCTGCTGGTCGGGCTTCGCGCGCTGCTGCCGACGATCGTCGAGCGCGGCGCGGCCTACGGTTCGCGCTACTGGCTCGGGCTTCCGGCACGCATCGACAACGTGGATTTCGATCTCGTCGACGGCGTCGTCGTTCTCGAGGGCGTGAGCGTAGGGCGCGAGCCCGACAACGTATTGCCCGAGGACGCGGCATTCGAGCCGCCTGCGATCGATCGATCGACCGCGCTGCTGCACTTCGATCGCATCTCTGCGCGGCTTTCGTGGAAAGACCTTCGTGACCACGCGCTTCGGCTGGTCGATCTCACGCTCGAAGCGCCGCTGGTGCGCGTCGAGCGTGAAGCCGACGGCGCCATTGATCCGCTGAGACACGCCAGGCCGCTTGCGCCCGCATCACCCGCCGAGCCCGAGACCGGTGAACCTTCACGGCCTTGGCCTGTATCGGTCGATCGCTTCGCGCTGCGCGCACCGAACGTCGTGATCGTGGATCCGCCGACCGGCGGTAATCTTCTCGAGTTCTCGCTCGAGAGCTTCGGGCTCGATCACGTGGCGGTGAACGGCAGCAGCTTCGCGCTCGGCGGCATCGACGTCGAGGGGCCGGTGCTGCGCGTGCGTCGCGACCTCGTTCTTTCCGGTTCTTCGGCAAAGCCTGGAACGACGGCCGCGCCGTCGCCGCCGGCTGCCGGTGCGCCGGCCGCTCCGGCGCCGGCATCATCGCCCGCTGCTGCGCCTGCATCGCCGCCCGTTGCTGCACCTGCATCGCCACCGGCCGCGACACCGCCACCGGCACCGGCCGCGACGCCACAGCCTGCCGCTTCCGCAGCTGCGCCGCCCGCGACTTCCGCGCCGTCGCGCGCCGGCTACCGCATCGAGAAGATCGACATCGCGCGCGCGACGTTCACGTGGGTAACCGATCACGGTCCCCTCGACGTCGCTCTTGCACTGAAAGCCAGCGACATCACGGCCGACGAGGGCAAGACGTTTCCCGTCGATCTGAAGCTCGACATCAACAAAGGGCACGTGAGCGTTGCAGGCGACGTCGGAATCCTGCCGCCGACCTACAAGGGCAAGCTGGCCTGGAACGGCCTGCCGTTTCCGCCGCTGCTTCTCGCATCACTGCCGGATCTCGCCGCATGGCTGCGATCGGCCGATTCGACCGCTGCGCTCGAGATCGATGCGGACATCGCCGGATCCCACGGGCCTCCGTCGATCCGCATGGCGGGCCATGCGACCGTCGCGACGCTCGCGATTGCCGACCCCGGCGACAAGGAAGTCGCCGTCGGATTCAAGGAGCTCGAGGTCGCGATGAAGGACGTGCTGGTTCCGCTTCCGGAGGCGGGAAAACCGATGCGCACGACTGTCGTCCAGCTCGATCTCGTCAAGCTCACGCAGCCGACGATCCGTTACACGCATCCTTCGCCGTCGCTCTACGCGCTGCTGGGAATTGCGCCGCCGCAGCCCGCGACCGCTGCACCACAGCCCGCGACCGTGGCAGCAGCGAAGGATGGCAAAGCCGCGGCAACGAAGGACCAGTCTTCTGCGACGAAGCAGACGAGCGTCGCAGCGCCAGCTGCAAAAGTCGCCACAGCGCCACCGGCAAAAGCCGTCGCGTCGAAACCAGTCGCTGCTTCGGCAAAAGCCGCCGCCGCGAAACCGGCGGCGCCGACCACGATCGCAACCGATGCCCCGCCACCGCCGTCGTCGCCCGTCGACGTTTCGATCGCATCGCTCGAGCTCGTCGCCGGAGACCTCGCAGTCACCGACACCACGGTCGCGCCGCCGGTGGTCTCCACGGTCAAGGACCTGTTCGTCACCGCGCGCGACGTCCACATTCCGGATCCGTCCGCGCACGACATCAGCATCCGTGCGATCCTTCCGAAAGTTTCGGAGCTGACGATCAAAGGCGACCTGAAGCCCGGCAACGTCGGCGACTTCACGGTGTCGCTGCAGAAGCTCGACCTTCCGGTCTTCAGCCCGTACGCGATGATGGGCGGCGCATCGCTCGATGCAGGTCAGGCCACGGTCAAGACCAGCGTCAAGCTGCGCGGAAAGATGACGCAGATAGACAGCGAGCTGGTGCTGAGGAAGCTCGGCGTGTCGCTGCGCGACCCGTCGACGTTCGACCGCAGCTTCGGGATGTCGATCGATCTGGTGCTCGCGCTGCTGCGCGATCCGGCCGGCGACATCCGGCTGCGCATTCCCGTCAAGATGGACGAGAAAGGCACCGAGGTGGATACGGGCGCGATCATCGCCAGCGCGGTGCGCGACGCGATTCTGGGAGCGCTCACGTCACCGCTCAAGCTTCTCGGCGGCGCATTCGGAGCAGGCGGCGGCAGTCACGATGCCGGTAATGCGGCGGGCGGCGCGGTCGGCATCGCGCCGCTGCGCTTCGACGCGGGCTCGGCCGAACCGGCGGCCGACGCAGCGTCGCGCGTCGACGGCCTCGCGAAGCTGCTCGCGGATCGCCCGGTCGTAAAGCTCGTGCTGCGCGGCCGCACGTCGCCTGAGGATCGCCCGTTCGTGGCCGAGCAGCTTCTCATCGAGCGGATCAAAGCGGGCAAGGGCCTGCCCGACGTCGAGGGTTCCGGCTTTCTTGCGCGGCGACGCATCTCGCAGGCGCTCGTCGCTGCCGACAAGAGCGGCGCTGCGCGAAAGGGACCGCCGGCAGGGATGTCGCCGGAAGACAAGGCGCGCTACGACAAGACGATCGCGGCCGTCGAGATTCCGAATGACAGGCTCGTCGCGCTGGCATCTGCCCGTGCGGCGAGCATTCGCGCGCTGCTGGTTGCGAAGAAGATCGACCCTTCACGCGTAGCGGTCGGCGAGCGCGAGGCCGATGGCGAAGCAGGCGTCGTGGTTTCGCTCGCGGCCCGCTGAGGGCAGGCGCCGCTCAGCGCGGGCGCAGCAGAACCACCGGAATGTCGCGCGACGATCCGGCCTGGTAGTCGTCGTAGCCGGGCCACTGCTTCGCCATCATCGGCCAGACGCGTTTCTTGTCTTCCGCGCTGCCGGTGCGCGCCGTGACCGGAATGATCTTGTCGCGAACCTGAATCGACACGTCGGGGTGTGCGACCAGATTCTCGTACCAGCCCGGATTCTGCGGCGCGCCGCCCTTGGATGCGATGAGCACGTAGTCGTCGCCATCGCGTCCGTAGATCAGCGGAAACTTGCGCGTCTTGCCGGATTTCCGACCGATGGTGTGAAGCACGAGGCAACTCGTGCCGTTCCAGTCGTGTCCGACCTTGCCGCCGGTCGCCTCGTATTGCCGAACGTGTTCGTCGCCGAAAAGACTGTAGTCAGGCATGGGCTATTCTTGGCACGACCGCCGGTGCTTCTCTACCGGCTCCGCCTGATGCTCTACCGGCTCCGCCACCGGCCACCCCCCGGCGGCTATTCGATACGGATCATCTGCCGATCGTAGTTGCGCGGACCCCGGAAGGACGCGAGAGCCGGAGGCGCTCCGGGCGACACGTAAAAGCTCGTGGTGGGGGCGATCATGCGAACGATCGGATCCACGACGAAGTTGATCGTCGGGCTCAGCGCGTAAAGCCTCGCATCGATCCTGCTTCCGTGTCGTTCGAGCGAGACGGGCTGCTTGCGAACGAATTCCATGTTCAGCACCCGCGGCTTCGGCGTGACGACGACGGTCTGAAAGACCAGGTGATCGCCGTGCGAGTTCTCGTCGAAATTCTTGAGCACGATGGCGAGCAGCGGGCCCCAGTAGGTGGCGGGCGTAAGCTCGGCGGCTTCGTCGTACGTTTCGCGTTTCTTGCCCAGGCCGGAAAAGCCTTTGATGCGTCCAGCCGCGACATCGATGCTGACGTCGACGGTCGGGGTTCCTTTTGCGTTGCGGATGATCATGCGTCCGCGGATCGATCGAAGGGTTTTGCCGACGTCCGCTTCGACGCGGTCCTCGTCACTCGAACCATCCTCGAAGCGTGCGACGCGCGAGACCTCGAGCACGCTGCCGCGGCGGTGCTGGCGATATTCGACGAACCCGATGATCGATTTGCCGTCCTCGCTCACGATCGAGCTCATGCCGGCAATGTCGCCTTCGACGTATGCGAGCCGGATGGGTTCGGGCGGGTCTGCGAATGCGGAGGGTGTGCCTGACAACGCGATGGTCGCAAACAGGAAAAAGAAAATGTGGCCGCCGGATGTCATGCGTTTCCTCGATGGATCACGGGCCGCAGGGGACTTCCTTCCTGCGGCGCGATCACCATCGATTATGCGGCAACAACGCAAAAACGTCAGGGCGGAATTCTACGCGCGTAGTTGCGCGCGGATGCAGGCCGCACGGCAAAAACCAACAGACCGCTGCAGCGGAAACTGCAGCGGTCTGTAGAAGATCGAACTGCTCGAAGCGCCCCCCGGCTGCTTCAGTACTGGCTTTGCGAAAGCGTCCAGCGTCCGTTGCCGAGCTTCCAGTTCGCCGTGACGAACGCGACGTCATTGCCGAGATAGATCTGGGTCGTCATCCGCGGGACGGTCGCGCTCGAGAGATCGGCGGAGACTTTGACCCGGACGCCGTATCCGTAAACGCCGCCGTCCCTGCGCCGCTTGACGCGGACGCTCTGGATGCCGTCTCCCTGCAGGTCCGGCGCCTTGAAGAGAAACCTGCTTTTGCGTGTCGCCCTCAGCTCTCCCGCCGGCAGGTCCGCGCGGAAAATTGTGCCGGCGGCGTTGCTGAGCATGATCGTGAAGGTCTCGAGGGCGGGGTTCACGTCTGTCGTCGGCACCATTCGGCCGTGGAAACTGAAGTCTCCGCTTCGAACGGCACGAGGGTCGACTTCCGACAGATACACCATGGCCGGATCCCGCAGCAGCGGAATGCACGGGACGAGGAGCTGGCACTCATCGCTGCAGCTTGGTGGAATGGCATCCACGCAGTCGCTATCCGCGCAATCGATCTCCCCATCTCCATCGTCATCGGTTCCGTTGTTGCAGAGCTCTCCACCGGGCACATCGCACTGCTCGCCGCAGGCGAGCTCGACGATTCCATTGCCGCAGGTCGCGCTCACGTGCATGCAGAGGTCGGTCGCTTCGACGCACGAATCGATGGTGCACGCATTGGCATCGGTGCAGTCGCGGGCCGGCCCGGCCAGGCACGTGCCGCTGTCGCAGGCATCGCCCACCGTGCAGAACTCTCCGTCATCGCACGGGACGGCGTTGTTCACGTGCGCGCAGGTGTCGGTCGCTTCGATGCACGCATCATTCGTGCACAGGTTCGAGTCGCCGCAATCGCGCGGCACGCCGGCGCAGGCGCCGCCGGTACAGACGTCGCCGACCGTGCAGAACTGGCCGTCATCGCAGGCAATCGGGTTGTTCGCGTGCGTGCAGGTATCGGTGTTCTCGTTGCACGAATCGATGGTGCACGCGTTTGCGTCGCCGCAATCGCGCGCGGCACCGGGGATGCAGTTGCCGGCGCTGCACGAGTCTCCGTCCGTACAGAACAACCCGTCGTCGCAGAGACCGGTATTGTCGTTGTGAGTGCAGATCCCGCCCGCCTCGTCGCAGGAGTCGTTCGTACAGACGTTCGAATCGGTACAGTCGCGAGGCACACCGCCGCAGGTGCCCCCGCTGCAGGCATCCCCCGTGGTGCAGAACTGCAGGTCATCGCACGCAATCGAGTTGTTCGTGTGCAGGCAGACATCCGTGGCTTCGCTGCACGAGTCGTTGGTGCATGAATTCGCGTCCGCGCAGTCGCGCGCCGTGCCGGAGCAGGTGCCGCCCGCGCACACGTCGCCGACAGTGCAGAACAGGGCATCATCGCAAGTCAGGGTATTGTTCGGAAAAGTACATCCGTCGACGTCTGCGACCGGGTCGGCGGGAGCGCAAATCTGGGTGGTACAGACGTTGCCGTCGTCGAGACACTCCGCATTGCTGCCGCACGACGGCCCGCACGCGGAAATGACGTTGGTGTCCAGCGTAACTGCGCCGTTGAGGGCATACAGGCTGCCGTCGTTGGATGCGTCAGTCGTCATCGTGATGGATTCGGAGGCCAGGATGTCTCCGAAGAACGCCGTTCCCGTTCCGAGAGTGGCGGAGCTGCCGACTTGCCAGATGACGTTGTTGCAGGACGGAAATCCGTTGATCGTCACCACGCTCGCATTGCTTGCCGTGGTCAGCGTACTTCCGATCTGAAAGATGAAGACGGCGCTGGAGTTGCCCTGGAAGTCCAGGGTCAGCGTTCCCGTCAGTTCCGCCGAGCTGTCGAAACAATAGACTCCGGGAGTAAGCGTGAGGCCGCCGAGATCGCTGCCCGTCAAGTCGGTATTGCACGCCTGTCCGGCAACGAAGTTGTATGCGTCGAGTGCATCGGCCTGACCCGGACCGGCGTTCGAGCTGAATCCCGAGTAGATCGTCCCGTTGACGATTCCGGGAGGATAAAACCCCGTAACCGCGGTGCCAGGGCTCACACCGAGATCGCCATTGACGACGGTGAGTCCGGTACTGGTTACGGTGGTCGCTCCGAGTACCGCGAAGTCGATTGCCGTGCCGAGGTCAGGACGAACGGCCGCGTACAGCGAAACCGGAGATGCCATCATCGACAACGCCACAGAAAAAGTCAGGCTTCTACGAAGTTTCACGATGCCTCCTGTCGCCGGGAGATGGCGGCACCGTAATTCTAGGCTTCGAAGGTGATGGCGATAGACAGGAGTTCTACGCGCGTAGTGACGTGATTCGTGCCACGTCAGTGTGCGTCACGACGCCCTTAGGGGCTGCATAATCGACGCCGTTTACTTCCCATTCGCCGAGCAGTCCGAAACGACCTGTCCGGCGTGCACGTTCGGATCGACGTTATCGTAGGCCTTCTCGATCTTTCCGTCGGCGCCGACCAGGTACGAAATCCGCCGTGCGGTCTTTGCATCCGTCGATTCGGCCGCGCCGACGGCTACCGCGAGTTTTCGGTCCGTGTCCGAGAGCAGTCGGAACGGCAGCGCTTCGGCGGCGACGAACTGTTTGTTGCTCGCCGGTTCGTCGAACGAAACGCCGAGCACGACGACTCCGGCTTTCTCCAGCGTCGAATAGTTGTCGCGCAGGCTCTTCGCTTCAATCGTACAGCCCGGCGTCATGGCCTTCGGATAAAACCACAACAGATAGCGCTTGCCGGCAAGATCGTTGGAGCTGACCATGCGGCCTTCCTGGTCGCGAAGCTCGAAATGCGGCATCGATGCGCCGGGCGAGAGCATGCCGGCATGGGCGGCGCCTGCGCCGAGCAGCGCCAGTGCAACTGCAGCAAGTCCGAGTCGAAGCGTGATCGAATTTCTCATGGCGTAAGTCTCCGTTGGGCTGTGGTCGTTTTTCAATCCGGCCGCAGCTCGTCCATCAGGCGCGCGCCTGCGGGATCGTCGGCGGTAACGGGTACGATTCCTATCTCATCGGCACCGGCGTCGGCGTACTGGCCGAGACGCCGGCGCACTTCGTCCGCGCTTCCGACTGCGCCGATCGATTGCATGAGCTCGCGCGGCATCGCCGCGAGGATCTCTCGCGGATGAGCGCCGCTGCGGGCGAGCGAGACCGTGCTCGCAAAGCCCGCCTCCGCGAACATCTCGCCGTAGCCGGGTGCCCCGGCGTAGACGACGAGCTGACGGGCAAGCTGCTGCCACGCTGCGGGCCCGGGATCGATCGCAACCGGCACCCAGACCGCAAGCGGCGGCGCATCTCGGCCGGCTGCGCGTGCCGCATGCGCAATCGCCGCCTTGGTGCGCGCGACCTGCTCGCTGGTGACGAGATTGACGACGACGCGGTCGGCGACCGCCGAGGCCAGCTCGAGCATCCTCTTGCCGAACGCCGCGACGGTGATGGTGGCGTGTGACGGATCGCCGGCGGTGCGAAATCCCGTCGAAGACTCGTGCGTTCCGCTCGCGGACGAACGCTCGCCGGCAAGCATCGGACGCAGCGCGTCCACCGTCTCGCGCATCCGTGCAACGGGATGCGCGAAGTTGCGGCCGTGCCACGCCGTGACCACCAGCTGGTTCGATGCGCCGAGAGCCAGATCGGCATCGCGCGCGCCGAGCGTCCGGACCGACGCCATTCCAAGTGCGAGCGAAGCCGGCGTTCGCACGCCGACCGCAAGCGGGCCGACGACGAGCCGTATCGCCGTGGTCTCGCGTGCGATCACGCATGCGAGCGCGAACGCATCGAACGTCATCATTTCGCCGACCCACAATGCGCCGAAGCCCGCGGCGTCGGCGTTTCTGGCGATCTCGACGGCTTCGAGATTGGGGCGGTCGAGCCAGTACGGAAGCACGATCGACAATGAGGCGGACATGCGAGGTTTCTTCTGCCTGTGCGGGCAGAAGTAAACCCCGCGAACGCCATCGTACCCGCCGCCACCCGAGGGCTTGGCCGGGCCCCGGACTTTCCTTATAAGAGCGCGCGATGACGGTCCTGGTCATGTTCGGCGCGATCGCCGGTTTCTTCTTCGTCGTCGAGCGGCTGTTCCCGCGCGTGCCCGCGCAGCGCATCATGCGCCGCGGATTTTTCGCCGACATGCTCTATCTGCCGGTGCAGTACGTGTTGCGCGTGCTGATCAGCTTCCTCGGCGCCAGCCTGCTGACGGAGATCGGCAGCCGCTCGCTGCCGGGATCCGTTTCGATCCTGTCCGGACGACCGATCTGGCTGCAGGCGATCGTGGTGGTCATCGTGCTGGATTTCTTTTTCTACGTGATGCACCGCCTCAAGCATCGCTGGCACTGGTGGTGGAGGCTTCACGAAACCCACCACAGCTCCGAGGAGATGGACTTCCTGTCGTCGGTTCGTTTCCATCCGCTCGAAAAACTGCTCGATCGCGTGATCTTCCTGCTGCCGTTGACCGTGCTCGGCGCCGACGAGCCGGCGCTGCTCGTCTGGTCGGGAATCGACGTCTTTTTCGGCATGCTCAACCATTCCAACACCCGCATCCGTCTCGGCCCGCTGCACGCCATCTTCGTCGGTCCCGAGATGCACCTGTGGCACCATGTGCAGGATCCGGTTCGCGGAGACTGCAACTTCGGCAATAACCTTTCGATCTTCGACTGGATGTTCGGCACCGCGAGGCTCCACGACGAGGAACCGGTGCACTTCGGAATCGAGACCCCGGACTTTCCTCACGAGAGCTTCGTGCGGCAGTTCTTCTTCGCTTTTCGCACGCGCGACCAGTTCGACATCGCGCGCACGATGGCGTCCGTGGAGCAGCAGGCGGCGCGCCTCAAACTCGGCAAAGACGGGGCTGCACTCGGCCGCGCGGCGACCGAGTGACATGCACCGCGGCCTGCGCGTCGTCCTCGTCGTGCCGGTCTTCGACGAGGAAAGAAAAATCGGCGAGGTCGTCCGGCGCGTGCCGCGCAGCATCGTCGATCGGATCCTGGTCGTCGACGACGGATCCACGGACACGTCACGCGAAGTCGCCAAGGCCGGCGGTGCAGAGGTGCTGGAGATGGGCCGCACGGTCGGCGTGGGAGCCGCGCTGCGCGCCGGATTCCGCGACGCCCGCTCCGGCGGCTGCGACGTGATCGTCGTGTGCGCCGGCAACAACAAGGATTCCCCAGAGGAGATTCCGCGTCTCGTCGACGCCATCGCCGACGGCGCCGATTTCGTTCAGGGCTCGCGTTTCCTCGCCGGCGGACGATCCGGCGGAATGCCGCTGTACCGGCGGATCGCGACGCGGGTGCACCCGCTGCTGTTCTCGCTGGTCGCACGAAAACGCGTCAGCGAGTCGACCAACGGTTTCCGCGCATTCCGCACTGCGCTGCTCGACGATCCGCGCATCCGCCTCGACCAGCCGTGGCTCGACCAGTACGAGCTCGAGCCCTATCTCTACCTGAAAGCCATTCGTCTCGGTTACGATACGCGCGAAGTTCCCGTCACCAAGATCTACCCGCCGCGAGCGCTCGGCTACACCAAGATGCCTCCGGTAACCGGATGGTGGTCGATGCTGAGGCCGCTCGTCCTGCTCGGCCTCGGGCTGAGGAGGTGACGATGTCGTCGTATTCGAACGGCGTCGTCCGCATCGGCGTTCTCGGCGCCGGGCACTGGGGGCCGAATCTCATCCGCAATTTCATCAGCAACGAACGGTCACGTGTCGTTGCAATTGCCGATACCAACGCCGGCCGGCGCGAGGCCGTGCTGGCACGCTATCCCGGCGTGGACGGTCACGACCGTGCGGAGTCGCTGCTCGCGCGCGACGACCTCGACGCCGTCGTGATCGCAACGCCGACCGCGACGCATCATCGCCTTGCTGTGGCTGCGCTGGCCCGCGGCCTGCACGTGCTCGTCGAAAAGCCGCTCGCGCGGACGACTGCAGAAGCCGAAGAGCTCGGGCGCATCGCCGCGGACGCAGGGCTCGTGCTGCTGACCGGTCACGTGTTCCTGTTTCACGAAGCCGTGCGTACGGTGCGGCGCCTGATCGACGACGGCGAGCTCGGCCGCGTCCAGTACATCCAGTCGGTGCGCACGAACCTCGGTCCGATTCGTACCGACGTGTCGGCGCTGTGGGACCTTGCCGCGCACGACGTGTCGATCTTCCACTACTGGCTCAACGGGCTTCCGAGTCGCGTCACCGGCAAAGGAGGCATCTACGTGAACAAGGGGATCGAGGATGTGGTGTTTGCGACGCTCGAATATCCCGGAGGCGTTCTCGCCAACCTGCACGCGACTTGGCTGTCGCCGAACAAGCTCCGGCAGATCACCGTGGTCGGGGAGCAGCGCATGCTGGTTTTCGACGACATGAACCTTGCCGAGCCGGTGCGCATCTACGACAAGGGCGTCGCGCCCGTGACCGAACCCGGCTGCGAAGAGTCGTACCCGATCGTCGACAGTTTCGTCGGCTTCCGGTCATCGATCCGCGACGGCGAGATCTCGGTTCCGCTCATCCCGGCCGGCGAGCCGCTGCGTGCGGAATGCGAGCACTTCCTCGATTGCATCGTCGACGGCGCGAGGCCGCTGTCGGGCGCCGCCGAAAGCATCGCCGTCGTTCGCGTGCTCGAAGCCGTGGAACGGTCGCTGCGCGCCGGCTCCGCGGAGCAGCATGTCTCATGAGCGGGAAACGCGGGAACACGGCGGGCGGTGCGATCATCCATCCGCTCGCGCTCTGCGAGAGCGCGGACGTCGGCGAGGGCACGCGCGTCTGGGCGTTCGCGCACGTCATGCCGGGTGCGCGCATCGGCTCGCGATGCAATCTGGGTGAAGGCGTCTTCGTGGAATCCGGAGTGACGGTCGGGAACGACGTGACCATAAAAAACGGCGTGGCTCTCTATGACGGCGTAACGCTGGAAGACGACGTTTTCATCGGACCGAACGCGGTCTTCACCAACGATCTTCGGCCGCGCTCGGGCGCACACAAGAAGTCGGCCGCGAAGTTTCTCGCCACGCGCGTTGCCCGCGGCGCCAGCATCGGCGCCAACGCGACGATCGTCTGCGGCGTCACTGTCGGTTCGTATGCGATGATCGCGGCCGGCGCGGTCGTGACGCACGACGTTCCGCCGCATGCGCTGGCCGTCGGCGTGCCTGCGCGCGCTACGGGCTGGGTCTGCGCATGCGGTGACAAGCTCGCCACCAAAGGCACGGTCTTCGTCTGCGAATGCGGGCGCCGCTGGACGCCGGCAACCAACGGCGGCCTCACGGACGCGTCGTGAGCGCGATTCCTCTCGTCGACCTCAGCGCGCAGTGGGAGTCGATTCGCGCCGAAGCCGAACCGGCGATGGCCGAGGTCCTGGCTTCGGGCGCGTTCATTCTCGGTCCGGCGGTCGAACGTTTCGAAACGGCTTTTGCGACGTGGGTCGGGGCAGCGCATGCGGTCGGAGTCGGCAGCGGCACCGACGCCGTCGAGCTTAGCCTGCGGGCCTGCGGCATCGGCGCAGGCGACGACGTGCTCGTGCCCGTGAACACGTTCGTCGCGAGCGCCATCGGCGTGCTGCGTGCCGGCGCGAATCCGGTCTACGTCGACTGCGACGAGAGAACGTTCCTTATCGATCTCGATGCGGCAGCGCGCGCGCGGACGCCGCGTGTTCGCGCGCTGCTTCCCGTTCATCTCTATGGCCGGCTGTGCGATCCGGATGCGCTGCGTGCGTTCTGCAGCGCAAACGATTGGCTGCTGATCGAAGACGCTGCGCAGGCGCACGGCGCCAATAGTGCGGCTGGTCGCGCCGGATCGTGCGGAATGGCTGCGGCGTTCAGTTTCTATCCCGGAAAGAATCTCGGGGCCGCCGGCGACGGTGGCGCCGTGACGACGAGCGATCCAGACGTCGCGAGCCGCCTTCGGGCGCTGCGCAACTACGGCTCACCCCGCAAGTACGAGCACCCGGCGTTCGGCGTCAACAGCCGGCTCGATTCGCTTCAGGCGGCGCTGCTCGACGTGAAGTTGCGGCGCATCGATGCGTGGAATGCGTCGCGCCGCCGGCTCGCGCGTGCATACGACGAGCGGCTTCGCGGCATCGAAGGCCTCGTGCTGCCGGAGATTCCTACCGGTGAAGAGCACGTCTTCCATCTCTACGTGGTGCGGGTTCCGGCGCGGCTTCGCGATGGCGTCATGCGTGCGATGGGTGCGGCCGGCATCGGCGCCGGCATCCATTATCCGGCGCCGGTCGCGTTCCTTCCCGCGGTCGGCGCGACGCCGACGCCCGGTGACTTTCCGGTTGCCGAACGCGTTGCCGGCGAGATCGTGAGCCTGCCGCTGTATCCGGAAATGCCCGAAGCGTCAGTCGATCGCGTCTGCGAGGTGCTGCGGTCGGCGATTGCGTAGCGGCTCACGTCGGAGTTCCCGTCCTGGCAGCTGTTTCGGGATTGCCTCAACTCACGCCAGACCTGCATGATGCCGCGTCTGCTCCCGCGAGCGGCAAAGAGGGAACATGTTCGAGCGACTCCGGGCCGAGATCCGTGTTTTTCCGGCCGCGATGCTGATTGCGGCGGTCGCACTATTTCTACCGGGGGCGGGGATTGCCTCATCGGAATCGTGTGGAAAGCCTCAAAGCGCGGGGCAGAATCCCGCGGCGTCCGACTGTCTGTACATTCTGCGTGCGGCCGTCAGCGACGAGTTGAGCTGTCCGCTTTGTCTGTGCGACGTCAACGCCAGCGGCGGCGTGACCGCATCCGATGCGCTGGGGTGCCTGCAGGCCGCAGTCGGTCAGCCGGTCACGCTCACCTGTCCGCCGTGCGATCAATCCACGACCACGTCGACAACGACAACCACGACAACCATCGATTCGTGTCCGACGGTGATCGCGCTGACGACGCACGCCGGCTACGGAGCCGCGTGCGCTTCGAATGGCGACTGCGCGATCGGAGAGTGCGACGGGTTGAGCGGCCGATGCCACACGTCGAGCGAGCTCGACATCGGATGGATAACGTCGCAATCGGACTGGAACGACGGGTCGACTCTTCGCCTGCGAACCGAGTGCGGCAGCGACGGACCACCGTGCGGCCAGTGCAGCGTGACCGACGTCGATGCATCGGCGGGGAACTGCCGCTGCACGAGCCTCGGGTTCGCGACTCTACCGGGGAGGGGGAACCAGCAGATTTGCGACGTTCCGTTCCAGCACGACGTGCCGGCGTGCCTGGAATGCGAGGACGCTGGCCAGAAGAACACGCAGGGGTGCAACGTCGCGGACGACTGCCTGGATACAAATCCTCAGTGTAAGAACGTCAAGGTCTGCACGAACTCACCAGACACGGTCTGCACTTCGAGCTCGGTATGCACGGCGATTTCTGCGGAAGGGACGTGCGCGGCCAGGGTATGCTCCAACGAGCATCTGACGGCCTGCGGCGCCAACAGCGATTGCGCCGAGCCAACTGCGAAGTGCCAGTCGCAGAAGTGCTCGAATGACAAGACCCACACCTGTTCGACGAACACGGACTGCCAGGTCGGTGTATGCAACCCGCAGAGGTTGCACTGTTCCACTCAGGGCAGCTCGGAGTTCTGCACGACCAATGAGGACTGCTTTATCCACGGAACGTGCACCGGACACGGAGATTGCGCGTGCTACACCGGCGCGCCGCTTCCGATTTCCGCCGGTGGAGTTCCATTTTGCGTGCTCACGCGATTCGCAAACCCGGTCGTCGGAACCGTCGACGTGGACGAAGGATCGGTCGCGCTCACCGAGAACCTGCGAATGCTGGTGTTTCTGGGACAGTCCGGCAGCGGTAACTCGTGTCCGACGTGTGGCGGTCTGTGTTCGACCAACGCCGATGCGGTGTGCAATCGCGACCTCGACTGTCCAGGGGGCACTTGCACCCACCTGGATCCGATCAGCGGTGACGGACAGCGCGGCGGCGTCTGCACGGCGGGGCAGAACATCAAGCTTCCGTGCGACGTGACGGCGGCCAATACGACGTTCCCCGCTTTTATCGATGGGCCGAACGGCGGCGGATACAGCCTCGATTGTTTCCCGAGTGCCGGGAAGAACGCTACAGGCACCGGTCTCCTCATCGATCTGACGCAGACTACTGGAACCTCGACGCTGACGGCCCACGTGCCGTGCGGACAGGTTGACGCGCTCTGCCCCTGCCTCATCTGCAACGGCAATCGTACGGAGGACGTCCCGTGCAACACCGACCAGTATTGCGCGGATCTCGGGTTCGGAACGTGTTCCTCTTCGGGCTCCGGAGGCTTCCCGGAACCCAACGTTTGCGAAAACAGCGCCTGCAGCGCGTTGCCGGACGGAACCGGAGAGTGCACGACGGGGCCTGACGAGTTTTTCTGCGACGATCTCGTTCGCGCCAACGGCAAGGGAATTGTCCCGTGCGACCCGACGCGCGTCGTTGATGAAAGGGGATGCGGCAAACCCAGCGATGGAGTTTTCTATTATGGGAATTGCACGCTCAGTCAGCGGCGACTGTGTCTGCCCGATCCGATCGTCGCGACGGGCGAAGTCGACCCGCAGCATCCTGTACTGGCGTCAACGGCATGCATGCCTCCGACGAGCGGAGCGGGGAAGAATGCGGTTCTTGGAATCCCCGGGCCTCTTCGACTGCTGCAGCAGACGACCATGCAATCCTTCTGCGACGCTGCCGCCGGAAAACGGTACGCTCCTGGTGTCGGATGCGCGGCAGAGCCCGGCGCGACGATTCCATGAACGTCGCGGCGCGCGAGCTCGCAAACGCAGCCGTCGCGCTCGTTGTCAGTCCGTAAGAAACTTCACGATCAGGATCGCGAGCGTGATCGGCACCGTGAGCAGCAGGATGATTCCGGCGACGACCATGACGACGAAGACTGCGTCCTTCTTGCGCGCCTCCTTTGGAGCCTTGTCGTAACGCTGGAGAAGCTCGAGGTTTCGGCGGTTCGCCTTGAACACGACGTCGAACAGGTCGCCGAGCACCGGCACCGCGCCGACCATTGCGTCGATAGCGAGATTGGCGAGCATGCGCGTGATCACGGACCTCGACGCGCCTCGTTGCTGCGCGAGCCAGACGAGCGACAAGCTGCTCGCCGTCGTCAGCAGGTCTCCGATGCCCGGAACGAGGCCGACGATCGCGTCGAAGCCCACCCGGAAGCCCGTCCCGGGAATCACGTAGCCGTCGTCCAGGAACAGCACGAGACGCTCCGCCCAGTCCGGGATGGGTTCGCCCTGCCGGGTGCGCAGCGGATCACTTCGGTCCATGGCCGCTTCTTCGCACGTTTCGCGCAGGGTCAAAATCAGGGACAGACACCGATTTCCGGAAATCGGTGTCTGTCCCCGATTTTCGCGCTCATCCGGGTTGCTTTCGGCGGATGTCAGGCAACTGAACGGTTGCGCATCGGCAGACGGCCGCGCTAGACATATGCAACCTGGAGGTTGCCAATGACGAAGCACGACGAAACGCCGGACAGCATTCAGAAGAAAATCACGCTGCGTGCACCACGAAGCCGCGTGTGGCGCGCGATCAGTGATGCGAAGGAATTCGGAACCTGGTTCGGGGTCGAGTTCGAGGGGCCGTTCGTCGCAGGCAAAGCCCTCAAGGGCCGGATCGTTCCGACCAAAGTCGACCCGGAAGTCGCGAAGCTGCAGGAGCCGCACACCGGTTTGCCGTTCGACTGGACCGTCGAAGCCATCGAGCCGGAGCAATGGATTTCGTTTCGCTGGCATCCGTTCGGGATCGACAAGGCCCGTGACTACTCGCACGAGCCGAAAACACTGATCGTCTTCGAGCTCGAGGATTCGGAGGACGGGACGGTCCTGACGATTACGGAATCCGGCTTCCGCAGCATTCCGCTCGATCGGCGCGCACAGGCGTTCGCTGCGAACGACGGCGGCTGGGAGCACCAGACGAGGCTCCTCGAAAAGTACCTGGCACTGCATGCCGCGTAGCGCGCCGACTCGAAGCGTTGCGCAGGCAGCGCCGGTCTTCGCCGCGCTCGGCGACGAAACCCGCCTGCGCGTGGTTGCGCGCCTGTGCGAGGAAGGTCCGCTGTCGATCTCGAAGCTGACCGAAGGCGTCGACGTCACGCGGCAGGCCGTAACGAAGCACCTTCAGGTCCTCGAAAGCGCGGGGCTGGTCAAAAGCGCACGCGACGGCCGCGAAAACGTCTACGAGCTGCAGCCGCGCCGCCTCGCGAAGGCGCAGCAGCTTCTCGCCCTGATCTCCGAGGAATGGGACGGCACACTCGAACGGCTGCGCGCGTTCGTCGAGGACCGGTAGGCGCATCCGCGAGCGCAGCGACGTGTTGCGGCCCAATGCCGGTGCTGCAGCACGACCGCGGCGTTGCGGCAGGACAACGTCGCAGGACGCTCAGATCCCGAATCGCGAAAGCGCGGCTGCTACGCGCTCGCGAACGGCCGCGTCGGTGAATGGAAACGACCGGAAGAACGCCTCACCGACATTCGCGTCGCTGCGAGCGTGCACGTTGGCCGCCCATGCTTCAGCGCGAGTGCGGTCGCCGGCAAGCGAATGGCACGCAACCGCGATGACCGCGATCAGGACATGCGCGCCTGGCGATCGAGCGGCCCGCTCGCCCCAGGCCGCCGCTTCGGCTTCGTCGCCGCAAACCACGTGCGATAGCGCACGCGTCGCAGCCATTGCGTAGTACAGCGGGTCGAGCGGGCTCAGCGACATCGCCGTGTCGGCGTCCTCGCGTCCTTCCGGCCCGCGACCCGACAACGCGTGCGTCCACGCGCGAGCGTAAACCGCCTGCGCATAATTTGGACTGATTGCCGTCGCGCGCTCGACCCAGGAAAATCCCGCGTCGAGCTGCCCGTCGAGCCAGAAGCTTCGCCCCATCGTGAGGTTCGCGAACGGATCGAACGGATCCAGCTCGACGCTGCGCTCGGCATGGCGGTGCGCAAGCGCGACTTCGCCGTCGTGATCGGCCGAGTAGCGCAGAAACGCATTCTGGAAGTGCACGAACGAGAGTCCCGCATGTGCGCGCGAAAATTGCGGATCCTCGCGGGCCGCGCGCTCGAACAACCGCCCGGCTTCGGCGTTGTCGGCGCGATTGAAACGGAACATGTGCTGCAGGCCCAGGTGGTAAGCCGACCATGCGTCGAGATTCTCCGGTGCGATAAGGCGTGCGGCCCGGGCTTCGTTGAGCGGAATCTGCAGCTCGAGGGCGGCGACGACGCGCGCAAGAATCATCGAGCGCGTGTCGTGCAGGTCGGCGAGCCCGGATACGAAGCGGTCGGCCCACACTACGCCCGAGTCCCGCGTGTCGGTGAGCTGAACCGTCACCACGAGCTTCGCACCGCCGAGCTCGACCGTCCCCGACAGGCAGTAGCGGACGCCGAGAAGCATGCCGATCTCCGCGGGGTCGGGAGCCGGTGAACGGAAGCGGAACGATGATCCTCTGGCGATGACGAAGATCCAGCGCATGCGCGACAGCTCGGCGATCATTTCGTCGGCAAGACCGTCGGCGATGGCCGCGTACGGGCCGGCGTCACCGATCAGCCGAAACGGCAGAACCGCGATCGACGGCTTGGCGGTCTCCGGCGCGGGCGCTTCGACCGCTTCGATTGCGGCAGCCGCCGCCTCACGAACCTCGGCAACGAAACGGAATCCCTGTCCGTGAATCGTGCGGATGAAGCGCTGGGCCTTGCCGTCGTCGCCGAGCGCGCGGCGCGCGGACTTCACACGGCTGTCGAGCGCAGAGTCCGACACGATGCGGCCGTCCCAGACCTTCTCGATGATCTCGTCGCGAGTCACGAGACGGTCGCGATTCTCGACAAGGAGCAGGAGGAGCGCGAAGACCTGCGGCTCGACCGCGACGGTGTTCCCGTCGCGGCGAAGCTCGACCTTCGTGCGGTCGAGCTCGAATGCGTCGAACAGATAGATCATCCGCTGCAGCCGCCGGCGGTCATGCGGCGCGCTCCCGAAATTCTCCAGATTCTCTCCATCGGATCTTCCAGCGCGTCGCTCCTGGCCGCCGTATGTTCTTTCCCGTGCTCGCCGGATGGTCCGGCGACCAAACCGCAAGGGAGCAGAGCATGCCACTGGTCACAATCGATGTAATCAAGAACGTTTTCACGCCCGGCCAGAAAAAGGAGCTCGTCGAGAAGGTCACCGAAGCGATGATCAGCGTGGAAGGTGAGGGCATGCGGCCGGTCACCTGGGTCCGGATCAACGAATTCGAGCAGGGCGACTGGGCCATCGGCGGCAAATCCCTGAAGGCAGCCGACGTGCACGCGCTGACAGCCGGAAAAGCAGCCTAGCACGCCATTGGCGGGCTGCAGGAAGACCGGTGAGGCCGGCGGCCGGCCTCACCGGTCCGGAATCTCCAGATGTTCTCCACGAAGTCTCCAAGCGCGTGCGTCCGCCACCCCGTACAACAGCCGCTCGGGAGGAACCTGCATGACACGTCTTGCGCAAAAGCTTCGCCCTGCGATCGGGATCCTCGCCACGCTCGCGGTCGGCATCGCAGCTACGCTCACCACGGTCACCACGGTTCACGCTCACCGCGCCGCGCTCAAGCGATGCAATGCGGATGCGGTGATTGCCGGCACCGTGTGCGTGGATCTCTACGAAGCGAGCGTCTGGCGCGTGCCCGATCCGACCACCGCAAACACGCTGCTCGTGCGGTCGATTCAGCGAGGTGAGGCGACCCGCGCCGATCTCGTCGCAGCCGGCGCCGTCGAGCTCGGCACGGCAGGAGATGACTACGGTGACTGCCGTGACGACGGACAGCAATGTGCCGACGACATCTACGCCGTAAGCCTTCCGTCGGAGATCCCGTCCGCGCAGATCACGTGGTTCCAGGCGGGCGAGGCATGCGCGAACTCCGGCAAACGATTGCCGACGAGCGCGGAGTGGCAGGTCGCCGCCGACGGCACGCCGGATCCGGGTCCGGACGACGGCGTGCTCGACTGCAACAGCACGAGCGGCACGAGGACGCGTGGAGGCGAGCGCGCGGCCTGCGTTTCGGCGCGCGGAGCGTTCGACATGGTCGGAAACGTGGCGGAGTGGACCGCAGACTGGGCGCCCGCGTCCACCACCTGTCCGACGTGGGGCAGCTTCAGCAACGACGAGATGTGCCTGGCCGGCGCCAGCGAGGACAAGACCGGTCCGGGCGTCGTGATCCGCGGCGGCTGGTTCTCGAGCGGCGCTCTGGCCGGTCCGCTCGCGGTCTTCGGCGCTGCGCAGCCGTACCACTCGAGCGGCAACCTCGGATTCCGCTGCGTGCGATGACGCTTTCGAAAGATCGCGTAGAGACGTTGCCGCTTCGCCGCGCGCTCACCGGTCGAGAGCGGAGAGCTCGCGCACCAGCTCGAAGCTGCGATGCCGCCGCGCTGCGAAGTCGTCCGCGGTCCACTGGAACGCAGCAATGGGCTCGAGCGTGCGCGGGTCTTCGAACGTGTATCGGTGCGGATCGCGCGCGACGGCGGAGCGCACCGATTCGAGGAACTCGCCGGCGCGCGTACACGGGTCGGCGTCGGAAGCGGCAACCGCCGCCCCGGCCGGACAATGCTCTGCGCGAAGGCGTTCGAGCGTTGTCAGATAGCGCAGGTCGTCGACGCCTTCGCGCGCGAGCTCCCACTGGATGACCGGGACCGGCCTTCCGTCCGAGCCGAGAAACCCTTCGCGAACGTCGAGAGGCCCCTCGGCGCGCTTGGCATCCATGTTGACCGGAAAGCGCTTGGGCGTCATCGGATACGTCCACGCCGTCATTCCGTCGAGGCGGTTCGCCCACGGGTAGTACCCGAAGAAAAACCGGCTGAACGACGTTCCGTTGCCGGTCAGCGTCGAGTTCGCGTACATCGCAGTGTGCGCACCGGCGCGTCGTGCTTTCTCGTAAACGCCCGGCGTGAAGCGCTTGAATGCGACCAGCCAGTAGTCGAGGTTCCCCGCGCCGACCGCGGCGGTCTCCGGCGTACACGTCATTGCAGTCGTCCCGCCGCCTTGCTTGACGGCCGCGAGGAGCTCGGTGGCGATGCGCTGCCGCAGATCCGGTGCATCGTGACGATCGACGCCGAGCGCGTAGTTGGGCTCTTCGATCGGATCGAGGATCAGGCCGGGAAGGCCGGCTTCGGCCGCGCGACGTCCGTAGACAGAAGCGATTTCGCGCGCGAGCGGCACGGCGACGGAGCGGTCGTAGTGCCGATACGTCGACGAGCGTCCGAGCTTGTTGGTGCTGAGCAGGTTGACCGGTGCGTAGATGAGCGGGCGCGGGAATCCGTAGCGCGCATAGAGGCGAATCGCTTCGTCAAGATCGGGAAGCACCAGGCGGCCGTCGTCGCGACGCACGACGCGCCCCGACCACAGGCTGAGCGTGGTCATGCCGTGCTCGCGCACGTCGCGAAAGATGATGTCGGCGTGGTCGAGGATCTGCTCTGCACGGCGTCCGCGCGCATGCGGGAAGTTGCGCAGCACGGGCAGGCTGAGCGGGCCGAGCAGCAGCGGGGCTTCGTCGAGCGTCCCGGCAAGCACGTCCACTTCGATCGGAACGCTGTCCGCATGCTGCGAGTCACTGGCAGTGACGGTGCCGCGATACAGGCCGCCCGCCTGCCGATCCGGCACGTGCACCGTGAGCCAGTACGGTCTCGTCGTCGCCGCTGTCGCGCGGATCGCAACGGCCGGTTCGAGCGTCTTCGGAACCACGCCGAAGCGGTTGTGCACCCGGATCGAAAGCGGAAGCGCGTAGAATCGTTCCATCCGGATGTCGACAGACGAGGCCGCCAGGACGTGCCCGTCCGCATCATGCAGATCGGATACTCGGATGGTCAGCGCGTCGAGATCGTGAAGCGCCCGGACGCCGATCTGCGCGGCTTCGTACTGGTTCCAGGCCGCCTCGAGACGGATACGAGCGGGACGCCCGGCGGCGTCGGCGATCGACGACGGAAGCACTCGCTCCAGGATCGAGCGCGTGAACACATAGAAGCCTCGATCCATGTCGGCGGCCGTGACCGACGAGTCCTCGTGCGGCAACTTGCCGGCGGGCTCGAGCCAGCGGTTGCGCTGGTCGGCGATTTTCAGCACCCGTCGATAAACGTTGCGCGTGACGGTGACCGGACCGAGGTCGACGACCATCACCGCAACGACAGCCGCAAGGACCAGCACGGTAAGGACGACGAGCCGCCGAAGAACCATGGGGACGGACAGTAGAGACATCGCAGTGAGATTTCGCCTTCGACATCGGTGGTTCACGCTATCCGCCGTGGCCGTGGCACTTTGCGTCGGCATCGTTGCAGCTGACGTCTGCATCGCCGACGCGCCGCCGGCTTGGATGCGGCGCGGTGACGAGGTCGAGGCTCTCAGCCGCCAGTACGATTCGCGGCTGCAGAGCTTCTACGACGAGCTATCGGCGACCGTGAAGACCCGCGCTCCCGACCTGTACGCCAGGCTGAAAGAGGCTCCGCCGGCGCCGTCGGTCTACGGCTATGGCTTGCTTCCCCACGTTCTTCCACCGGCGGCGACTGCGCCGGCAACGCCGGTGCCGGCCCGATCGCTCCGCTACAGCTGGCCGTGGACACAGCAGAAGATCGCGGACGCGACAAAGAATCTCGACGCTCTACGTACAGATCTCGAGCACGCCGGTTCTCTGCGCGGGAAGGAGCAACGCGAGGCACTCGCACGAATCGCCGATCGCTATCCCGACCTCACCGCTGCGCAGCGCAATATCGGTGAGCACATACGCTACAACCGCGAGTGGCAGTCCGAAATTGCGCTTCGCAGAGCGGCATACGACCGCGCGACCCGCTTCCACGATCTCGTTGTCGAGCGGCAGCAGATCGCCGATGCGCTTGCGACCGGCGACGACGCTGCGTTTGCGCGCGCGACGGCAACGCTTGCCGGAATCGACCGTTCGCAGCCTCGTTCGCGGATCGAGCGGGTTCTGCGCGAGCGCGCATCCGCCGACACGAAAGAGATCCAGCAGGAGCTCGATCGCATCGCCATTCCGGCGTACGTGCACGTGAGTCACCAGCGACACCGCTCGACCGTTCAGGTGCGCATGTACACCGACATCGACGACGCCGGTTTCCTTGCGGAGTTCCGGCACGCGGTCGAGGACATCTGGCATCTGCGGGCCGGCGGCGAAGAGTTCCGCGTCGAGCTGGTGCTCGTGCCCGTCAACGTCGAGCACCTGTATCGCGCCCAGGCCGGGTGCGAGCGCAGCACCGAGAAGCGCTGCACTCCGCCGCAGCGGGGCGACCATATCGACCTTGCGGCGCATGCTGCGCTGTTTCCGACCGGCGGTGCGCGGCTGACGACGGGCGCCGGCACGACCCACGCGGAGCAGGGCACGATCTTCCTCGGCCCCGGCGACATCGACCGGCACGTCCTGGCCCACGAATTCGGTCATATCCTCGGACTTCGCGACGAATACTTCCGCGGCTACCGCGATCTCGGAGCCGACGGTTTCGAAGTGATGGAGATCGTCGCCGACCCCGTGCATCTGATGGGAAACCCCGGCAGCGGCACCGTGACCCGCCGCTACTACGAACGGCTTCTCGCCGCACGCGCGAATTGAGCGTGCATTCCGATACGGTGCTCCGAGCGCGCACCGGCGAGTTTGCCGGACGCGCGACTTCGATAGAGTGCCGCCAATGAATCCTCAGCGCACCGTTCTCCGCGGCGGCCACGTGATCACGATGGACGATACGATCGGTGACCTGCCGGTCGGCGACGTACTGATCGAAGACCGCTCGATCGCGGCCATCGGGCCTTCGATCGACGCGGCCGACGCGATCGTCGTCGATGCGCGCGGTGCCGTCGTGATGCCGGGCCTCGTCGATA
Organism: Candidatus Limnocylindrales bacterium; assembly: GCA_035571835.1. Lineage (NCBI taxonomy): Bacteria > Bacillati > Chloroflexota > Candidatus Limnocylindria > Candidatus Limnocylindrales > Candidatus Limnocylindrales bacterium. The sequence continues at coordinate 80,075 of DATNBU010000037.1, forward strand.
CCCACCGTCATACGTGGCAGACGCAGATGCGCGGCATCTGCGCGGACTGGACGCTGAACGATTATTTCCTCGGCATGCGTCTCGCGATCTCCCCGGCTTACACTGCCGAAGACGTCTACATCGGAAACTACCTCGGTGCCGTCGAAGCACTCCGGTCGGGCGTGACGACCATTCTCGACTTCTCGCACTGCAACAACACGCCCGACCATGCCGACGCGGCGGTCAGAGGCCTGCAGGATGCGGGAATTCGCGCGCTCCATTGTTACGGCTTTTTTGCACCGAGCCGTGGCACGACGGATTTTCCGACTCACGAAACGAGGCTTGCCGACTTCGAGCGCGTGCTTCGCCGCTACGGCACCAGCGACGGCCTCGTCACGATCGGCTCTGCGCTTACGGAAGTTGCAACGATCCCGTGGGCCGCGACAGTCATGGAAGTGGAAGCGACACGCCGCCTCGACGCGCGGATGGTGCTTCACACGGGCTGTCAGTGGGGTTCGGTGATGACGATGGGCGTCAGGGAAATGGATGCGCACGGACTGCTGGCCGGCGATCAGGTCCACGTCCACTGCAACACGCTCGACGAATCCGAGTGGAAGATGCTCGCGAGAGCAGGCGCGCGGGTTTCGATCTCACCGGAGACCGAGCTGAACATGGGAATGGGCCGGCCGATGGTCGCAGAGTGCCTGCGGCACCGAATTCATCCGACGCTCAGCTGCGACATCATCTCGCTGAACTCCGGAGACCTGTTCACGCAAATGCGGCTTGCGATCGCTACCGCGCGATTCGGCGACAACGACACGATCCATCGCTCCGGCGCGATGCCGGAAAAGCTCAGCGTCACATCGAAGGAAGCTCTTCGCTGGGCGACTCTCTACGGCGCGGAGGCGTGCGGTCTCGACGACCGCATCGGTTCGCTTCGGCCCGGAAAACAGGCCGACATCATCGTTCTCGGCGGTGCGGATTCGATGGCGTTCCGGCCGTGCGTCGAGCCTGCCGGGAGCGTCGTGTTCCAGGCGACGGCACACGACGTGCGCGATGTCTTCGTTGCGGGCAAAGCCGTCAAGAAGGATGGAGTGCTCCTCGGTGTCGACGTGCCGGCGTTGATGGGGCGCGCCGAGGAATCGGCTGCACGAATTCTTGCTGGCATTCGCCGGTCGACGCCGGACTTTCCGTCGCGGGCCGGGCAGCGCGCGTCGTACGACGCGTTCGAAAAACTGGCGAAGCAGAATCTTGCCGGCGCCTGGCCGCCGGCCTGAACGGTCGAGCCGAGGTTATTCTTCGGGCTCGACGCGGGCCGCGCGCATCGCTGCGCGGCGCTGGTTGCGCTTTCGATTGCGCTCGATGGCCTGACAGTCCTCGAGATAGAAGCGCTCCACTTTCTGGCGAGCCCATTCGGTCCTGCGCAGGAATTTCAGGCTCGACGCGATGCTCGGATTCTCCGAGAAACATCGGATGCTGAAGCGCTGCGCGAGGCCCGTCCAGCCGTGGCGCTCGACGAGCTCTTCCATGATCGTCTTCAGGCTGATCCCGTGCAGCGGATTGTTGGGCTGAGTTTCGTCCATCGAGGTATCGCTCCGGGCATGTTGCCCGGAGCGACCGTCTCGCTCCAGCGACCCGCCTTATCCGGTCGCGCGTACGCTCAGTATTGAATCCCGGCGCCGATGCAGTGCCTCTTCTTGAATTTGTCGCTGACGTCGCCGCCGTCGGCGGGATTGATCCACGGCAAGTGGTAATCCTTGACGAGTTCCTTCTGTGCATCGCTCACGAACGCCAGCGCCTCGCGGAATCGGACGACCGCGGCCTTGGCCTTGTCATCCTTGAACTCGTATTCGCAGTCGATCAGCAGCGTGGTGTTGTGCGCGCGGTAGAACAGCAGGTCCGCCCAGCAGGTGCTCTCGAGATCTTCGGGATGGCACAGGATCGTTTCGTGCCCCGTCGTCCACGGCTTCATCGGCGTCTCCGAGTCCAGGAACGTTTTCGAGATGAAGTCGAACAACCCGTCAAAGCTTTGCTTCAGCGTATCGGAGATCACGGCCTTGTCGGTCGCGTTGTGCGGCGGCGGCACCCTCAGGATGAACGGCACCGGTCTGTTCTGGATCATCCAGTGCAGCGAAGCGTGGTCGCAGGAATGCACCACCGCTGCGTTGTGAATGATCGTGGCCAGCACTTTGGCGAGCGTATCCAGTGATTTCTCCCGCCCGGCGTCGTCGAAGTTGAACTCCGACCACTCTGGAAAACCCGGAAGCCAGCCGGAGATCTGCGCAGCCCAGCTCTGGATCTCGATCCAGTCCGCCGCGGTGGCTTTGTCCGGCAGCAGCTCGACGATCTCGCGCACGAATTCGTAGATCGGCGCGTAGCAGGTCTTCATGTAGTCGCCGTACACGGACGGAAGGTCCGGCGGGCCGACCGTGAAGCTGTAGGGCGGATACGAAGCATTGTCGCCGCTCCAGTAGTAACGCCAGCCGTACCAGCCGAGAGAAAGAAGCCTTCGCACTTCGCGTTTTTCCGCCGCGAATGGGCTGTACGGATACGTTCCGTTGCGGCTGATCAGCGACTTTTCACCTTCCAGCACGGCGTTGTTGACCGGAAGCGTGAGAAAGAAATGCGGCATCAGCAGCTGGTGCACGAGATGTCGCGTCGGCAGTGCGGTCTTGGTGATCGCGTTGACCACGTCGCACGGGAAATGGACCTTGCCGTGGTCGATCAGGTTGATGCGATGAATGGCGCCCTGCAGGACGAAGTACTTCGCGAGGCGCCATGCATCGGTATTCGCGGGTTTCAGCGGTGCGTCGATGTACTCGTAGTCGTTGCCGTCCCAGTACCGCAGGTCGATGGCGACGACCTCGAACTTGCGCGACGCGGTCTGTTTCATCAGCACGACCGTCGGTGCGACGTAGTTCTCCGCGTCGCGGGTCTTCCTGATCGCCGCCATGCACGAGTAGTCGGACTTCCAGTAGTCCGCGCCCGGGTCTTCCTGGAGGATGGCCGCGAAGCGTGCGCGGTCCTGCGCGTCGAGGGTATGGCAGAGAAACTTGCTGTAGAGCCCTTCGGTCATCAGCTCCAGGAACATGGCGTCCGGCACTTCCGCATATCCGTGGCCGCCGCTTTCGGCCCACCGCCTGCGTCTCCAGATCCGCGCCTCGCCGAGCTCGAGCATGAAACCTTCGCTGCGGTAGTAGCTGCGGACGTGCTTGTCCCACTCGATGGTTTCCTGCTCCGGGATGTCGAGGATCTCCGGCACCTGGCCGAAAGGATGGTCGCGGGCGATCTGCGGACACGGGCCATTGTGCCCGTACAGAAAATCGCCCGGATCGTAGCCGGCGAGGCTCAGGTGCTGTTGTGTGAGGTATTCGAGAAAGCTTGCGTATCCGTCACCGGGCATTGGGTAGTCCTCCCTGGAGCGTACGGCCTGGAAAATGCGGCCGGGAAAGTGCCGCGATGCTACCCACCTGCCGGATTGATTTAAGTCGTGAGGAACGAAATTGTGTCGTTTTTATAGAGGAGGAGTGGCTTGCCTCACTGCGACCCGTGCCTGCGTGAGTATCCTGCGGGATCCCGCTTCTGCATAGAATGCGGAAGCCCGCTGCTCGACACTCGCTCGCCCGCTTCGCCGTCTTCCGTTTCCTCTGCAAGATTCATTAGTTCCCCGACTCAGCCGGTCGTTGCCGAAGCGCCCGAAGCGTACGGCCTCGGGTCCGGCCGCAGCATCGAGCGCCGTCATCTGACGGTTCTGTTCTGCGACCTCGTCGATTCGACGCGGTTGTCCGCGCGGGTCGATCCCGAGGATTGGCACCAGGCGATGGGGCTTTTCCGGTACACGGCCCGGGCCGCTATCACCCGCTACTCAGGTTACGTGGCGCAGTTTCAGGGCGATGGCGTCATCGCCTACTTCGGATTTCCCGTCGCCTATGAGGATGGCCCGTCGCGCGCGGTGCGCGCGGGTCTCGCGATCGTCGAGGGTCTCAAGGCGCTGCGTGACCGGACGGCGGGTCTCGGGGTCGGGTCGCTTGCCGTTCGTGTCGGAATTCACACGGGTCTGACCGTCGTCGAGAAAATCGAGCACGAGCTGCACCGCGAGACCACGGCGATCGGAACGCCGGCCAACGTCGCCGCGCGCATCCAGGCAGTGGCCGCGCCGAATGGCATCGTCATCAGCGACGCGGTTCGCAGGCTTACGGCGGGCGAGTTCGTCACTGCGGATCTCGGCGTCTTCGAGCTGAGAGGCGTCGACAACCCGCCGCGGGTGTATTCGGTGACCGCTCCGAGCGGAGTGCGCAGCCGGCTGAAAGCTGCCGAGAAGCTCACGCCGTTCGTCGGACGTGATCGCGAGGTCGGTCTGCTGCGCGAGCATTGGGAAAGCATCGAGGACGGCGGCGGCCGTGCGGTCCTCGTCGTCGGCGAGGCAGGGATCGGAAAGTCCCGTCTCGTGCTGACGTTCCAGCAGCAGCTCGCCGATCAGCCCCACACCTGGCTCGAATGCCGCGCGATGGATTACACCAAGCACGCCGCGTTCGAGCCGATCATGGAGCTGATCCGGCAAGGTCTCGAGCTCTCCGAGAACGACGGCCGCGAGGAGAAGCAGGCCAAGATCCGGCGCAGGGCTGCGCGCGACGGCATGGACGCTGATGAGCTCTATGCAAACGTCGCGCCGCTGGTCGGGCTCGCGAGCGAGACGGCAACCGGAAACGTCGACCCCGAAGCACGCGCGCGCACGATCCAGACGTTCGTGAACTGGACACTCACGCTGGCGCGTACCCAGCCGGTCGTACTGCTCGTCGAAGACCTGCACTGGTGCGATCCGTCCACCATCGAGTTCCTGCAGCGCCTGCTGGAGCAGGATCCGGATTCCCGCATCCTCGTGCTGATGACGGCGCGTCCGGATTTCGAGTCGCCGTGGTCGCCGTACTCCGACGTCGCGCTGATCACACTCGAGCGCCTGCCGAAGGATACGTCGCGCGAGCTCGTTCGCCTTGCGCATCAGGACGCACTGACGAGCGAAGCAACCGAAGCGATCATCGAGCGCGCCGACGGTATCCCGTTGTACGTCGAAGAGCTGGCGAAGATGATCGTCGAGATGGTCCAGCGGGAAGCGGATGGTTCCGCCGGCTCCGCATCCGACGGTGCGACAGCGACTCGTCGTGCGCCGGTCATTCCCGACACACTGCAGGACCTGCTGATGGCACGCCTCGATCTGCTCGGAGTGGCCAAGAAAACGGCGCAGCTCGCGGCGGTGATCGGACGCGAGATTCCGCTTTCGCTGCTCGAGCGCGTGAGCCTCATGTCGGAGCCCGCGCTGCAGGCATCCATCGAGCGCCTGATCCGGGCGGGAATCCTGTTCACTCACGAGCTGCCGTCGCAGCGCATCCTGATTTTCAAGCATGCGCTGATTCAGGATGCTGCCTACCAGTCGCTTCTTCGCGCGGAGCGGCGCCTGTACCACGACAGGATCGCCGGCGAGCTGGTCCGGAACTTTCCGGAGGTCGTGTCCACGCGGCCCGAGATCATCGCACGGCACTACACGGAAGCGCGCAGGCCGATCGAAGCCGTCGACTACTGGACGAGAGCAGGGAAACGCGCGCTCGAGAGCTCAGCTACCGTGGAAGCCATTGCATACGCGGAGGCCGGTCTTGCGATCGTCGGAACGATTGCCAGGGAGCCTGTCAGGCTCTCGTCAGAGCTCAACCTGCAGCTCGTCCTCGGCCCCGCGCTGATGGCGAGCCGTGGATATGCCGATCCGTCGATGGAGAGGGCGTATGGGCGCGCGCGTGAGCTGTGCCGCCAGCTCGGAGATCCGCCCGCACTGTTTCCCGTGATGTTCGGCCTGTGGACCATCCATTGCGTGCGGGCCCGTCACGAGGAAGCGGCCGCGATCGCCCGCGACATGACTGCGCTTGCCGAACGCGATCACAACGACTCGCTGCTGCTCGAAGCGGACGTCACGGCCGGGATCACCCATTTCTACGTCGGCGAGCTCGAGCAGAGCCGCCGCCGGCTCGAGCGCGCTCTCGCGCTCTTCGATCCCGAGCGCGACGCGGAGCATTGCCTCATCTTCGGCCAGGATCCCCGCGCTGCGGCGCTCGCGCATCTGATGCTCGCCCGCTGGACGCTGGGCGATGTCGACGGCGCAAAGTCGGCCGCTGCCGATGCCATCGCGCTGGCCCGCGAGATCACTCATCCATTCAGCATCGGCTACGCGCTGTCGTTTGCCGCGTGGCTGCAGCGCCTGCGTGGTGACGCCGATCGTTGCCTCGCCCTTGCGAGAGACGGGATCGAGGTTTCCGGCAAGCGTACACTCGCGGTGTTCCTCGCGATCAGCGAGATCCTAGAAGGGTCCGCGACGGTCTCGCTCGGCAATCACACCGGCGGACGGGAACGCCTCGAAGCCGGCTTCGAACGCTTCACGGCCACCGCGAGCACGCTGATCATGCCGTTCTGGCACTGCCTGCGAGCCCAGGCCTGTGGCGACGCTGGTCGCAACGAGGAAGGGCTCGTGGAAATCGGCCGCGCCATCGCTCTCGTCGAGAACACCGGCGAACGGCAGTGCGAGGCCGAAGCGTTCCGCATTCGTGCGCTTCTTCGCAAAGCGGCCGGCATCCGCTCCGAAGAAGTCGAAGCGGATCTGCGACACGCGATCGCCGTCGCCGCGTCGCAGGGCGCGTTGTCCTGGCAGCTGCGAGCCACGATCGATCTCGCAGGATTGCTGTCGCAGTCCGCGCGCCGCCACGAGGCGCTTTCGCTTCTGCTGCGCGTGCGTGCGGATTTCGCCGGCGGATTGGGCGAACCCGACATTCGGACGTGCGATGCTCTGATCGCAGAGCTGAGTCGCGTGCAGGAGATTTCGCCGTCCATGACCCGCCGACTTGCGGCAACGAGGCAGCCGCGGCTGCTTGCCAAGCCGCGGCCATCGATCTGAACCGACTCCCACCGATGACGTGGTCCGGATGAACGTACGGCGCTGGCTGCGATCTGCGGTGTACGACGCTGCAGTCGCAGCGATGACGGCGGATTGGTACGGAGCGGTGCTCGAGCGGCTGCCTCGCGGTTCTCGCCTGCTCGATGTCGGCATCGGCACCGGCACGGCGCTGCTGTCGCATGCTGCCGTCATCGAGGACGAGCAGCTCGAGATCACGGGGATCGACATCGACGCTGCCTACATCGACCGATGTCGCGACGCGGTCCGGGATCGCGGCCTCGAACGCCGCGTCGACGCGCGGCTCGAATCGGTCTTCGATCACGACGGCGGGCCGTACGACGCGGTGTATTTCAGCGGCAGCTTCATGCTGCTCGACGATCCGCCCGCAGCGCTTCGCCACGTGGCTTCGCTCCTCGTCGACGGCGGCCGTGTCTACTTCACGCAGACGTTCGAGCACCGGCGCGCAAGGATCGTCGAGGCCGTCAAACCTCTTCTGCGTTTCGTCACCACGATCGATTTCGGAAACGTCACGTACGAAGTGGATTTCCGGCGAGCCCTGGAGCATGGCGGCCTGTCGATCCTCGATCTGGTGGTCCTTCACGCAGGTTCGCGGCGTTCGTCCATGCTCGCTGTCGCAAAGCGGAACGCCGCAGCCTGAGCGTTTACGGGATTCCGGTGTAGGCCCCCGGCTCCCAGAACCCGTCGCCGTCGGGATCGTCGTCCACAAACGGCTGCAGCGCAGAGGAGAACGGCGCTGCGCCGAGATCATTGCCGTTGAACAGATTGGCCCACATCGGCGTGTGGCCGATCGCGTAGTTCACGATCGTCGGTGACGGAACGTCGGCATCGGAGACGACCACCTCGTCGTCGTTCTCGATGCGCGCGTCGGCAAAGACGAACTTGCCGTCGGCGTTGCAGCATAGCGCGAATCCCTGAAGCGCAGCTCCGGGCGGCGCGGTCGCGGGCCCGACCTTGAGGCCGTCGGCCGTGTGCGCACGGAAGCGGATGCGGACTTCGTCGGGTCCCTCCGCGGCGGGCTCGAGCGATGCGGATTCGTAGATCGGACCGGAATACGCGAACGGCGCAATTTCTCCGGCGTACGTGGTTCCAAGCGCCGCATCGCCGAGACGCCGTCCGTAGACGTCGAACTCCTTCGGATGGATTCCGCCGACGAGGTCGATCGACGTCATCAGCGCCGTCAGCGGAAAGGCGAGCGTGCGGAAGAACATCGAATGCTGCTGCGCCTGCCAGTCGTCGAGGCGATTGTTGGACGGTAGTGTCCTGACGCGCGTCGCGAGCCAGCGAAGGCCGGTGCCCGACGGCAGCTCGTTATACACGAACGGCAGGTCGGGCTGGCCGAGGTTTGAACGCCACGCGCGCATCATCGCGGGGAAGAGATGCGCGTATTCGCCTGGTGCGCGCTTGTCGAAGCCTTTTTCGCCCTGCCACCAGACGACGCCGCGCAGTGCGAGCCCTTCGCGCGGCTCGCCCGTCTCGACCGGCCGTTCCAGAGGCCGGATCGATTCGTCGTAGTACAGACAGCGGTTGACCGGCTCTCCGCCGCAGCCGGTGAACAGCGATTGCACGACGGGATCCGGATCACTGGCGACTTCGGACGGCAGCCAGTGTCCGAGCGCGGTATCGGGAACCGCGCGATTGACGAGACCGATCGGAATGTCGAGGAAGTCGGACAGCTCGGCGCCGAAGTAGAACGCCGGTCCCGACGGTCGCTGGCCCCAATGCATTACCGTGATCGCACGGACTTGCGGATAGAGCTCGGCGTCGCCGTCGCGCGGACCGTGCAGAACCATGTTCGACTGGCCGCTGAGCAGCCAGACGTCGCCGACCAGCACGTCCGCGAGCACGACGGACGCCGAGCTCTCTCCGTTCTCGAAGAATCGCACCTCGTACGGCCCACCGACCGGAAGGTTGTCGAAACGTACGACCCATCCACCGGCGCTGCTCGACGCGGTCGTGCGCGACTGCAGCAGCCCGGACACCGGCGAAACGAAATCGGCGCGAATTGCGACGCTGGGCGTTGCCGTACCCCAGACCGGCACGACTTTGCCGCGCTGCAGGACCATGCCGCTTTCAAAAAGATAGGGACGGTTGCCGGATTCGGTACGGAAGCTGATTTCCGCGCGGCCGTTCGCAGGCAGGACGACGAGCAGCGCAATCGTCGCTGCCAGAGTGATCGCTGCAAGCATCGGACGCGTGATCAATCGAGGCTGCACGCACCCCAGCTTTCATCGCTCTCGTATTTCCGGCTGGTGCCGCAGGAGCTTTCGTCATCCAGCTTCGGCATGGCACAAGAGACGACATCGCCGAAGTACGGGATGACTTCCGGACGGGGATTGAGCATGTTTCCGGACACATCCGAATTGACGAGCCTTATCAGCCCACCTCTGCACGGATCGTTCCCGTGCAGTCGCCATCCGGCGTGCACGCCGAACTCGTCGGCGCCGCTGATGCTCGAATTTTGGAGCACCAGTTTCCGGCCAACATAGACACCGGTGCGGCCTCCTTCGATCTGGCAGTTCTCGAGCTGAACATTGTTGCCATCGATACTGACGCCGTTCTCCTGGAATGAAACGTCGGTGACGTCGATCCTCCGGATACTGCGGATCCCCGTCCCAGCGTCGTGAATGGATCCCGGTCCGACGACAGAGCATTTACCGTCGCACGCAACGGCTTCACCGGGAACATTGAGAATCGAGAATCCGCGCAGCTCCAGCGTGGCCGGTCCCTTGAGGCGGATCGCGAAATCGCTTGTTGGGCAGTCAAGATCTGCTTCCAGATACGCATCCCCGTCGATGGTCATATCGCACGCGGTGACCGGCTGTGCGGCCTGTGACGCTGCGGCAAACATCGAGAAGACGGCTGCGAGAACGGTCCTGACGCCGGGATGGTTCAGAGCGATATTCATGCGATCTCCTTCGCGCAATGCGCGGATCGTGCTGGAAGCCGCCTACCACTATCAGCGCGCAGTGCTTGAAGAAAGGCCCTGTTTCGGCGCCGATTCTCCATCCGTGGCCGGTCCTGTTATGACGTTACGGTTCCCCGGCTGACAGACCCGAATGAAAGACAGCATTGCGTGTTACAGCGGCAGCGATCGCGACTGGCACCGCGAGATCCTCGAGCGATGTCCGTCGCTGCGCGCGGATTTCGAACCGTCGTGGTCGATCCGCAGCGCGCACGTTCAGAACCTCCTGACCGTCGTGCGCGGCGAGGTCGCACCGGCGCTTCGCTGGGATCTCGAAGAACGTCTGTCGATGCCGGACGGCGGAACCGTCTCGATTCAGTGGCTGGGGCTTGCCGCGCCGGAAGAGACTCCAGTGCTGGTCGTGCTCCATACGATCACCGGCAGCGGCGACGATCTTCGACGTTTCATTGCGGCGGTTCGTGCACGGCTCGGCTGGGTTGTCGCCGCCTGCAACCGGCGAGGTCACGCCGGGCTCGAGCTCACGTCTGCGCAGATCAACACGATGGGTGCGACCGACGATCTTCGCCGCCAGCTCCTCGCGATCGAGTCGCGCCGCAGCAAGGCCGCGCTATACGGCGTCGGAGTGTCCGCGGGATCGGGGCTGATCGTGCGCTATCTCGGGGAAGAAGGAGAGCGCTCGCGCCTTCGTGCGGCCGTCGCGCTCTGTCCCGCGTACGATATCCGGTACGCGTTCGATCACGCGCACCCCGGATACAACTGGTATCTGACTCGCAAGATCGTCCGGTTCTTCCTGCATCGAAACAAGGAAGTGCTCGGCGGCATCGAAGGCTACGACCATTGTGCTGCGGCGACCACGATGACCGAGTTCCACGATCGCCTGTATCCTCTGGCGGGTTTCGACAGTCGCGAAGCGTACTATCTCGGCTCCAATCCGATGGAGGTCGCGCGCGACGTCGCCGTGCCGGTGCTCGTGATCAACGCTGCGGATGATCCGGTGTGCGTCGAACGCAACGTTCTTCGCCACCTGGCGGAGATGCAGCAGCTGCCGCGCATGACGTTGGCCGTCACGCGCCACGGCGGCCATTGCGGTTTTTTCGAGACGCTGAGAGGGGCGGACTCCTGGGCCGATCGCGCGATTGCCGAGTATCTGGATGCCGTCCACCAACTCTCTGGCGGATAGGCTCGACGCTGGGCAGCGCGCGTCGAAGCGATCTCTGCCGTCAGGAGGGGTCGGCGCAGGCTCGCGTTTCCCGGCGATGAGAGCCGGCGCCAATTTCTTCGCGGCGATGAAAGAATCTCGCCAGTCCCCAGGAAAAATCACCTCGGATATCCAGTCGCAGCGCGGTTGGCTCCTGTTTTGCTTGAACAGGATTGCGGACCAATGCGCCCGCCTGCGCAAGAGGCTCGTGCGATCTCGAAATCGGGAGGACGGAACTGATGAACCTGCTGCGCGAAGGCTCCGTTGCGAAACTCACAGGAATCTCGCTACCGGTGCTCCTGGTCAGCTTCGGCCTTGTGTCGCTGCCTGCATCGGCGGCCGAGCTGCTGGACGGGAAATCGATCCCTCAATTTGTCGACCCGCTCCCAACACTCGACGTCATCGCCGGGCAGAGCCAGATCGAGCTTCGCATGGCCGAGTTCGAAGCCCAGGTGCTGCCGACGGGAATGCCGAAGAGCTGGGTGTGGGGATATCTTCAGCCGGGTCAGGAGACGCGGGCCTCGTATCTCGGTCCGGTTGTCGTTGCCGAGCGAGGCGAGCCCCTCGAGATCACGTGGGTCAACGATCTCGGCGATACCGCGAGCAGCAATCTTGCGGCGTGGCTGAATGCCAGCGACCAGACCATTCATTGGGCGGATCCGTACCACAACGAGAGAAATGAATGCGCCGAGGCGGTCGAGCCGGACAACGTCCCGACGGGCGAATGCGCGCAGAACTACAGCGGACCGATACCGGCGGTTCCGCATCTGCACGGCGGCGAAGTGCCATCTGTTCTCGACGGCGGTCCCAATGCATGGTTCACGAGTGACGGCGCATGGAAAGGGCCGGCCTTTTACAGCAGCGACGGTATCGCGGCGACGAACCATGCCCGATATCGCTATCCCAACGTCCAGGAGGCGGCGCCGCTATGGTTTCACGATCACGCGCTCGGCCTTACCCGTCTCAATGTCTACGCGGGACTGGCCGGCGCATACCTGCTGACCGATCCGGCCAATCCGCCGCCTGCCAATCTTCCTGCACCGATCCCCCTGGTCATCCAGGACCGCATGTTCGACGCGGACGGCCAGCTCTTCTTCCCGGCCGGTGCACCGTACATTCCGAACCCGTCCCATCCGTTCTGGGTTCCGGAGTTCCTTGGCGACACGATCGCCGTCAATGGAAAGGTGTGGCCGTATCTCGAGGTCGAGGCCAGGCGTTATCGGTTCCTGTTCCTGAACGGTTCCAATGCGCGAGGGTATGAGATGTTTCTCACCGAGCGCGGCGGAAAGTCGGCCGGACCTGCACTCTGGCAGATCGGCACGGACGGCGGATATCTCGATGCGCCGGTCAGGATCGGTTCGAACAGGCACGGCGGAAAGCTGCAACGGCTGGTCATGCTGCCGGGAGAGCGTGCCGATGTGATCATTGATTTTTCCGGAGTCACACCGGGAACCCGCCTGCTTCTTCGCAACATCGCGAAGGCACCGTATCCGGACGGCGAAGCGCCGAACGGTGCGACGACCGGGCGGATCATGGAATTCCGCGTTACCGCGGCGACGAGCCCGGATACGAGCTACGACCCCGTCGCCGGCACGCCGCTGCGAACGCCGATGGTGCGACTCGTAAATCCCGACAAAGGAACGCTGGCAGCTGCCGTCCAGCAGACTCGCCAGCTCACACTCAACGAAGTTCTCAACGACTCATCGGCAGTCGCCGGCGTCAGTTATCCGGGCGGGCCGCTCGAAGTGCTGATCAACAACACGGAGCTTCCCGGAACCGACCGGCCGGACTTCGTACCGATCAGCGTGGGCGGCGTGACGACGTATTACTCCGAGCTGCCGCACGAGGGCGAGACCGAGGTCTGGGAGATCGTCAACATGACCGCCGATGCTCATCCGATTCATCTTCATCTGGTGCAGTTTCAACTCATGAACCGGCAGTCGTTCGACGGCCGGAAGTACGACGCGGCCTACACCGGCGCGTTCCCCGGCAGCGTGTATGTGGCCGGATTCGGTCCGCCGCTTGATTATGCGACCGGCAACCCGCGCGCGCTCGGCGGCAATCCGGACATTACGCCGTTTCTGAAAGGGCCCGTGCGCCCGCCGGCGGCGAACGAAGCCGGCTGGAAGGACACGGTTGTCGCGTATCCGGGCCAGGTCACGCGCTTCGTCGTGCGCTGGGCACCGACGGATCTTCCCTCGGAGACGCCACCGGCCGAAGCGTCGTATCCGTTCACTCCGGACGGAGGTCACGGCTACGTGTGGCACTGTCACATCATCGACCACGAGGACAACGAAATGATGCGGCCGACGAGCGTGATCGCGAATCCGGCTGTGCGGACGTACGTCGAGGGCGTCGATTATTAGCCGACGATGCCGCGGCTTGCGGGCCTCCTTCGCTGCCGAAAAGCTGACGCGCCGGCTCGCAATCTTTCCCAGCATCGCGACTCCCGGTCCGACGCCTCTGCATCCGTGCGAAAGCCTCGACGGATCTCAACGGGAATTTCTCCGGCACGCCTGTTGCTTTGGTGGTCGCGGGAACCACGATGCGAAGCAGGCACGATACTCGAAGCGGAACACCGGTGGCGCTTCAGTACTCGACAGCCGCACTCCTCCCCTGGCTGTTCTGTTTCGTCTTCGTGGGGCCCCTCCCCTTGTCGTTGCTGTGCGAGGCCAATGCTTCGAGTCTCGTGGCACCGGCGTCCGGCGCGGCAGACGCGGCGACTGCCGGTGCAACCACGGCGGAGCCACTTTCTCCGCTCGGAGCCCAATTCAGCAATCCCGCCGGCCTTGCCGGTTTTACCGAGCGTACGATGGGAACCGGGCTCGGCCTTGCATACGGCCGCGGCGAAGTGACCTCCGAAGCCATTGGCTACAACGCGAGCAACGAAGTGCTGGTCCCGTTCCTCGACTCGTTCCTCATCGTACCGATGGATCGCTGGACGTTCGGAATCGGGACGATGGGAACATCCGGTGCGCGTTTCGACTACGGGCCGCGTCCGAAAGCAGGAATAGACGACGGATTCTTTTCCGAGACCGGCGTGATCGGGCTGCCGATCAGCGCCGGCTACCGGGCAATGGACAAGCTCTGGCTCGGCGCCGAGCTCATCGTGCTCTACGGTTCGACCCATCTCCGTTATTCGCAGGAGGTCGCGGAATTCCCCGGTGAGTCGACGCCGTTCCACTACAGCGTCGAAGGCTTCGGCGTGCAGGGGATGTTCGGCGTTACGTGGAAGCCGACCGATTCGTGGTCGATTGGTCTCGCCGCAAAACCGCCCGGCCGCGTCTGGGCGAGCGGCGACAGCAAGCTCGGATCGGGAAAGCAGGACGTCGATCTCGAGCTCGAGATTCCGGCGGAAGTTGCGCTTGGAATCACCAGATCGCTCTTCGAGCGATGGAGGGTTTCGTACTCGCTGCGCTTCACCGATACGAGCGTGTTCGAGACGTCGTGGATACGATACCAGGAGACGCCGTCGGCCAACCATTCATTCCTGGGTGCTGCGCAGGACGAATGGCGGCACGCGATCGGTCTCGAGTACGCATGGTCGGAGCGACTCGAGCTGCTTGCGGGATTTGCCAAGGCCAACTCGATCGTCGGAAGAAAGGGCGTCAGCCCCATGAGCTACGACTGCAAGGATTTTCGCCTCAACACGGGCCTGCACTGGACGGGCGACGCGTGGACCCTCGACGGCAGCTTCGGCTACATTTTCTCCGGCACTCGCAACATCAGCGAGGACGACGCGAAGATCTTTCCGGGGAAATTCGAGTCAAAACCGGCCTACCTGCTGTCGATCACGGTGTCGAAAAAATTCTGACCGGCATGCGTGACGCAATGGTGTCATCTCGCGCTTCCGAGGCACTCCCCAGTGGGATCGTTTCTCGTCACGACAGCCGTGCGTTGACGAAAAAAACAACGTCGACGTCAACAGGAACGTACGGTCGACGAGAGCACAGGTGCGAACAAGACAAGGGGGATCGAGGTCTACCGATGATCCGCAAACTGAAAGACGGCCAGTACAGGCTCTATTCGCGAAAGCTCGATCCGAAAACGAAGAAGCGCCGCAACCTCGGAACGTTCAAGAGTCGAGCGGCTGCCGAGAAGCACGAACGCGCCGTACAGTTCTACAAGCACGGCGGCTGAGCCGGCAGCTCCAGTTGCATCTGCGCATGCCCCGGCCGGGCGATGGGAACCTGCGCGGCTCCCGGCAAACATCGCTTCGAACAGGAGGGGCTAAGGCGTCGTCAGCTCCGCCACGGTCTGTCCTTTCGAGAACAGCTTCAGGCGCTTGCCATCGAGAAGGAAGGAATCGCACGCGGTCAATGCATCGAGGACGGCGCTCTCGACGCTGCGGTTGGGCTCGCCGCACATGGCGTGGGTGCTCGACAGGTTACGGAATCGCAGCGTCGCCTGGACCATGCTGATGTCGAAGGCCGCCGACATGCTGTTGCACATCGTGTTGCCGATCATGCGCCCGCTTTCGCGGCTGAGCAGAAGGCTCGCGTTTCTTGGAGACTGAGGCATCGGCCCGTCGAATCCGTTCGCACTGGCGAAGATCCATTGCTTGCCGAGTGGAGTGTTCGGCCCTGCATCCGTCAGGGCATTCGCGGCAGGACCGGACGATGTGACGGGCGATGCGATGCCCGCCGGGATCGCCGGCCTGGACGGACCGCCGGCCGCATCCATGCGCATTTCCGCCAGCGTCAGCGGGCCGGATTCGGTTGAAGCGGTTGGTGCAGCAGCGGAAGCGGTTGGTGCAGCAGCGGACGCGGTTCGTGAAGGAGCCGAGGCGCTGCAGCCTGCGAGCAGGACCGTCAACATCGCAAGCGTGCCCGCAAGCCTCAGTGTGAAGTTCGACATCATGCGGGCACGGGTGCCGATCGCAGGGCGCTTTTGCAAGTCGATCGCTGCGAACGAACAGCCGACCCGTCCTGGTGAGCCGCAATCGCCGGGAATCCTGCGCTTCAGAGGTTTTTTCGACAACCGATGGCGATGCCCTCTGGTAACTCCGCGCGTCCGGCGATACTCCGGTCTTGGAAGAAGTTGTCGGCGAGACACGAAGGAGCCACATGGTCGTCATCAAAGTCGTAGCAATGTTCGATGATCCCTCGCAGATCGAAACCGCCAAAGCGGAGCTGCTTCGATCGGGACTGGCGACCGAGGAAAGCGTCTGGGTCGAGCTCGATGCCGGCGATGACGCCGAAACACCATCGTCCGTTCGAAGCGCCTGGGAGCGTCTCAAGGAACACGTCGCTCCGGACGACGAGCACGACGCCAGCGCGTATGCGGAAGGGCTGCGGCGCGGAAGCGCTCTTCTCGTCGTCGAAACTCCGACCGAGCAGGCGGAGCGGGTCAAGGACGTGCTGCGAACGGCTGGTGCCATCGATCTGCGGCGCAGGGTGCATCGCTGGATCACCACCGGCTGGGAAGCGTTCGAGCCCGACGCTCCGCGTTTCACCGAGCTCGAGCTTCTCGATGAGAGGCGAGCCCGGCTGAGCGAGGTCGACATCGCTGCCGCGGGCGGCATGGCCGACGGTCCCGACGCGACCATCTCCATCTTCGACGAAAAGACCGGCCAGTTGCTCGGCCGCATCTCCGAGGCCGAGCTTGCCGTCCTTCAGGATGCGCTGGAAGAAGAAGGTCCGGACGATGATGACTACTGGATCAATCCGGAGGAGATCGAGACGATTTCCGGACGTCCCGGCGCGACGCCGCACCTGATCGCGCTTCTGCGCCGTGCGGTCGGGAACAATTCGGAAGGAGCGGACATTCGCTTCGAACGCGCGCGATAGATCTGCAGCACCGAGCGGGCTCAGCGAGCGCGCTCGATCGGGATGTCGTCGACCAGCAGCGTGTCGATCTGCGGCCTGCCGGACTTGTCGACGGCAACCACGAGCTGCGCGCGGTGTTCGCGCGACGCGTCCTGAAACAGGCGCGTGATCTCAGCCGCACGTTCTTCGGGAATGTAATAGCGCTGTAGCTCGCTGAGATACTGCGACTGCAGCGCGCCTTCGCAGCGCCCGTAGGCAAACTCGCACGTCGTGCGCTGCACTTTCGTCGGGCCCCCGGGAGTTTCGGCCGACAGACACAGGCAGCACCTGTCGCCGGAGTCGTCGCGGCACTGCTCGGCATCCTGAAACGCGGGATCGGTTTCGTCGAGCGCCAGCCGGTAGATGATGTAATGCCCGCGCAGCAGGTCGCGAGGATCGTAGCCGGTGGCTTCGAAGATCCAGCGCCGGTTCTCTCCGAGGTGACGCTCCGCGCGCACCATGCCGAGCGCAAGCACGATGAGCGGAAGGACGACGGCGACGGCGAGGAAACTACGACGCATGGTCCGGCGTTCCTTCGATGCTCAGCCGCTCGGCGAGCTCCGGGGACTTGCGCTTCCACAGCCAGGCCAGCAGCAGCGTGAGCAGCCCGCCGCTGATCATGCCGAGGCCGGTATCGAGCATCGAGCCGAAGACTTCGAAGTACATGACGAGCACGCGAAGCGCGATGAGCGCCGTCAGCGTGTTGAAGCTGCGCACGCTGCCAAGGGCAAGCACGGTCCACGCCGCAATACCCAGCACCGCGACCTGCACGATGGCACCGAGTACCGGAAGCGCCGCGCGATCGAACGTCGTCGCCGTGGCGAGCAGCAGCCAGACCGATGCGAGCAGCAGCGCCATGCCGGTACGGGCGCGCGGCGCCACTTCGGGATACAGCCTTGGCAGAAGTGCGACCATGCCCGCAGCGAGAACGCCGCAGACGGCGACCGCCCAGCTCAATTTGTCGTTGTCGATCTCGTCGTAGAACGCGAAACTGATCGCGAGCGCACTCGCCACGACGGCCGTCCACGACATGCGCGTCCAGACTTCGCTTACGTGCGGACGTGCGCGCACAAAGGAGCGTGCGCGAGCGATGACGATGTAGCCGAGGAGCGATGCGAACGTGAGACTGATCGCGAGGTTCAGTGTGGTCGCCTGGCTCCAGAAGTCGTCCAGCCAATCGAACAGCGCTGCAAAGCAGAAGGCCTGCGTAACGGCGAGACCCGCGAGCCAGACGGCGCCGAGCAGGCGTCCGCGCACCAGAAGCATGAAAGGAATGGTCGTAAGCGACCACGTGACGAGCCCCTGGTACTGCGGCGAGCCGAGCTGGTAGACCTGCCCGATGAGCGCGATCGAGCCGAGCACGAATGCATAGTAGATGCCGGCCAGCACATCGGTCAGCCAGAGTTGTACGCGCGTCGCACTGCGAAACAGCGCCAGCGCCAGTGCCAGGCCGAGGGCAAGATCCATCCCGAGCTTGGTCGTGCGAGGAATCGCCTGCCAGTTGGAAGCAACGACCGAGATGATGCCGATGCCGAGCGTAAGCGCGCCGAGGCCGCCGAGGGCGTAGAGCAGGATCGGACGCTGGCCGGACTGCTCGAAGGCAGCGATGCGCGCGGCGGTGGTTTCGTCGATGTGGCCGGCGGCGCGCCACTGGGTAAGCTTCTTGTCGATGTTCATTGGTCGTCCGTCGCGTCGCGGCAACTGAGTTCTAATCCGATGGCGCAACTCTGCCAACGCCGTGGATGCGTCGTCGAGCTTGCGCACGGCTGTCGGGCATGGGGCAGCAGACGCGGAGACTTACGCTGCGCCGCGAAAATGCGATACAGGCTTCGTGATGCAGCAGAGCCACGCCTAGAGGTATGCCATGATCACGTCACTCCCCGAACGCACGCGCACCTACCGATGTCATCATCTCGACTCGACGCGCTGGGACCACATCATCCCGCGGCCCGACGACATCATCATCACGACGTCGCTCAAGGCGGGAACGACGTGGACGCAGCGGATCGTGAGCCTGCTGGTGTTCCAGTCGGTCGAGCTGCCGGCGACGCTGCATTTCTGCTCGCCGTGGGTGGATTGCCGATTCATCGGCGGAACCGCCGAGATGCAGCAACTCTGCGAAGGAGTGCAGCACCGGCGTTTCTTCAAGAGCCATCTTCCGTTCGATGCGCTGCCGTACTGGGCGGATACGAAGTACATCTACGTCGGGCGCGATACGCGCGACGTGTTCATGTCGACATGGAATCACGTCCACCTCTACACGCCGATGGCGCGCGAGATGCTCAACGGCGGAGAGAACCCGCCGGCTCACCCGTTTCTCGAGCCGCCCGACGACATCCGCGAGTTCTGGCGTCTGTGGATGACGACTGGCGGCTATCCGTGGGAGACCGACGGCTTTCCGTACTGGTCGCACCTCCGGCATGCGCGTTCGTACTGGGACTACCGGCATCTGCCGAACCTGCTCATGGTTCACTACAACGATCTCAAGGCCGATCTCGACGGCCAGATGCGGCGCATCGCTCGCTTTCTCGAAATCGACGTGCCCGAGGGTAAATGGCCGCAGCTGGTCGATGCCGCGACGTTCTCGTCGATGAAACGCGACGTGCACATCCTCGGGCCGGAGATGGGGATGATCTTCGAGGGCGGGGCGGACAAGTTCCTGTTCAAAGGGACGAACGACCGGTGGCGCGATGTGCTTACCGCCGACGATCTCGAGCTTTACGAGGCGGCCGCCCGGCGGACGCTCACGCCGGAGCTGAAGCGCTGGCTCGAGCTCGGCGCAGCTTCGGGCGTGGTGCCGGGAAACAGGTAGCGCCGGAGGCCAGCGCGAGCATTGACCTGCGGTGGACCAGGATGGTAGTCACCGGCATGAGATTCGCTCGTCTCGCCAAGGTCGCGGCCGCGATCGTCGTAACATCCTGTTTCACAGCGCGTGCTGAGGCCGCGTACGACATGTCCGACAAATGGCTGGTCTCCCCGAGCGGCCTCCGGTTCGATCTCACGCAATCCGACGGCACGGTCGGCGGGACCGCCGATGGCAGAACGGTCGCGGGGACGATCGACGAGACAACCGGAGAGTTTCACCTGCGTTTCGGCAACAGCTTTCCGTGCCCAGTGGACTTTTTTGATGGAAACATCGCGGCCGGCAACGAATCGTTCACGGCGACGTGGACCCACGTCCAACTCGTCGTCATTTCCAGATTCGATATTCGATGCTCCTCCGATACGTCCACGCAAAGCGGCACGCGCTGCGGAAACAACCAGATCGACTTCGGCGAGGACTGCGATGACGGCGGCGTAGCCGATGGCGACTGCTGTTCGTCGTCCTGTACATTCGATGATCCTGGAACCCTCTGCACGACCGACTATGACGTCTGTACGGACGACGTCTGCGACGGTGCCGGCACGTGCGAGCATCCGGACAACTCGGCGCCTTGCGCCGATCCAAACGGATGTGCGACCGGCGCGTGCAACGCGGGTGCCTGCGTGCTGACGACGAACATGACTGCCGGTACCCCGTGCGACTTTGACTCGAGCGTCTGCACGATCGACGACGCCTGCGATGGTGCCGGCCAATGTGCTCCCGGCGCTGCGATGGACTGTTCGCCCTGCGGAATGTGCGACGCGGTCGAAGGCTGCGTGTATTCGACGGTGCCGGCCTGCGACGAAGACCTGTCGAAGGAGATCCTGTCGATTGAGCTGGCGGACGATCCGAGCGACGACCGCCTCGGCTTGAGGATCGTCGATGACGTCGTCGCGTCGGGCGACCCGACTTCGTCGACGTCATACACGATGTGCATCTACTCGTACGTCGACGGAATCAGCCGGCCGGTCATGAGCGCAACGATCCCGGCTGGAGGAAGCTGCGACGGAGAGAATTGCTGGACGCCGCGAGGCGCCGGCTATGTTTACAAGGACCGCTCGGGTTCAGCGGACGGCGTTACGGCAATGCGGGTGGGACCAGCAGGATTCCGCCTCACTGGTCGAGGCGCGAACCTTCCGCTCCCGGACGGTCTGCTGTCTCAGCCCCGTCTCAGCGCGAGGATCATCGTCGACGACGGGCTCTCGCAGGCGTGCTGGTTCCACTGGCTCGGCGCAAAGCTGCAGAGCACTGCGGAGTACAAAGGAACATACCACCGGTAACGACGACGGTCGCAGCGAGCACCCCTCCGAGCGGATTGCATCGTCCGCGTGGCTGGCCCGGCCGCCTTTCGGCGCGGCCCGACTTTCAAGAGCGATTCAAGAACTTCTCAAAGTTCGGCTGTCCCTTCGATGGCAGGATGCCACCGTCCGCCAAACCTGCTCGAAGGAGACTCTCATGAACAGCCGATCACGAATCGTCACAATGTTCGCGTCCGTCCTGCTCGCCGCCGCCGTGCTTGCCGCCCGGTCGGAGGCCGGTCCGGCCACGTCATTCCTGTTTGCGGTCAACGCCGACGACTGCAGCTCCATCACGATGGCGGCCAACTGGCTGACGCCGGTCAACGGCCAGGATAACGTTCTCTTCCAGATCCACGACCTCAAGACGCACGGCGCCATCGTCGCGAGCGATCCCATCGATCCGGATCAGGTCAGCGCGACGCACGTTTTTGCAATCGGCTCGCTGCCGAAGGGCAAGCACAAACTCCAGTTCGACGTGCAGGTCCGCGTGGGAACGGCGCCGATCATCGGTGTCACGAAGACGTTGTCGGTCGGTTGCGTACGCTGATGTCGCGCGGGGCGGGTCGAGTGCGACCGGGCCCGGCGCGCAAAAGACGGGCCGCCGCCTTTCTGCAAGCGGCGGGCATCGTCGTCCGCCTGGATTTCTGATCTGCGTGTTTCCGTTTCCGAGGCGGCTCGTCGCGAGGCGTTCGGTTCGACTTATGGAAAGGACGAAGGAAGAAATCTGTGGCAATGACAAATTCAACGATCCGGGTCTCGCTTTTTGCCGTCATCCTGCTCGCAACCGACGCCGCAGCCGTCGAATTCAAGTTCGCTCCGCCGGACGGTCTCGAGTGCGACCAGTACCTGAAGACCAGTTCCGTCACCGAGCTCAAGGGCATCGGTGACGATGTGCCGAAGCGCGAGGACGTCAGCGACAGCGTTGCGCACGCGAAGTACGAGAAAGCGCCCACCGGCTATAAGGTAAAGACCACGATCAAGTCCGTCGACATGACGCGCGACGGCAAGCCCGCCGTCGATCCCGTGAGCAAGCTGCTGGCCGGACGCGAGTTCACGATGGACGTGCAATCGAACGGCAAGGCGAGCGACGTGCATGGCTACGATGACTTTATCGATGCCGTACTGGCATCGGTGCCCGCTGAAGTGCGCACGATGGTTTCGAAGTCGCTCAATGCCGATTCGATGGCCAATCGCGAGATCATGGAGTGGAACAGTCGCGTAGGGGATTTCGTCGGCAAACAGGCTGAGGCTGGCGACGTGTGGGAAGGCGACAGCGAGTATCCGCTGCCGACCGGCCCGGTGAAGTTCAAGTCGCTGACGCGCATCTCGAAGATCGAAGACCGCGCAGGCCACCCGATCGTCACGCTCAACTTCACGTATGCGGCCGACGGTGCGGCGACCAGGAAGATGATGGACGACGTCCAGAAGGGCCTCAAGCCGCTGACCAAAGGCATCGAAGTAAAGATCGGTGAACCGTCGATCCAGGGAACCGGCGAGCGCGTCATCGACGCGAGCACGATGAGCATCGAGCGCGAGTCCATTTCGCGCACCATCACGATGCCGATGGACGTGCCCGAAAAAGGCCGCGCCACGATGGTGAGAACCGAGACGCACGAATACAAATTCAAATGTAACAAGTAAGTCGATGAGTCCTGGAAGAATCTCCGTCCCGCATTCGTTGAATCTCAGCCGCTTCTTCACGCGGCTCAATGGCCCCATTGCCTGGGTGCTGCGCTCGCCGTTTCATGCGCTCCTCGACGGCGAGCTCATGCTCGTCACCGTGACGGGGAAAAAGTCGGGCAAGCGGTACACGATCCCGGTCGGCTACCAGCGCGACGGCAACCGGATTCTCGTTCTCGTGTCGCGGGCGGCGACCAAGGTCTGGTGGCGCAACTACCGCACGAAGGGGCCGATCGAGGTCTACACTCGCGGCGCGACACACACGGGAACGGCCGAAGTCGTTACGCCGGAGAGCGAGGAGTTCGCTGCGGCGTTCGATACGACGTTTACGAAAATGCCATGGCTGAGTCCGCAGTTCGGAATCCAGTACACGCGTGGAAAGAAGCTGTCGGAGGAGGAGCGGGCCGTGCTCGCTCGCGAAGCGGCAGTCGTGCGCATCGATCTCTGACCGCTCGCGAGCTCACGGTTCGTGTTCGATGAGAAGGCTCTGAAGCGAACGGCCGAGCACGCCCTGTTCTCCCCAGAGCCGGCTCTCGGCAAGGCCGACGCCGTGCGGTTGCGGATACGTCACGGCGTCGAGGCACACCCACTCACCGGCCGGATACGCGTGCAGATAGAGCGTGAGATCCGGATTGATGAATACGTAGCCGTCGACGCGCGAGAGCGTCCAGCTGACACCGTTTCCGAAATCCGCAGCTGCCGCCACGCGGCTTACCGGCGGCGTCGCTTCGCCGGCGACAAGAGGCACGCGAAGGCGGATCCAGTCGATCGCGGGTCCCGGCCGGTCGAACCCGCCTTCGATGAAGCGATGATCGACGGCGTGCGAGTGAAATGCGAGGAGGTCGCCGTGACGCCAAGGCGTCGACGTGTCGTAGCCGGTCGATGGCCGAGGCGGCGGCTGGAGCGCGGGGAAACATCCTTCCGGAAGCGCGACGTGTGTCCGCCGGATGCGAAGCGCCGTCGCGCGCGCGACCTCCTTGCCGTCGGATGAGAGCGACGCCGAAAGAATCTGTACCTTGCGGCCAGGTCTCTCGGTCGTCACCGAGACGACGAGAGGTGTGAGCGGGACCGGCTTCAGCAGCTCGACGTTGAGACGTGCGATGAACATCGCATCGTCGCTGCCGTCGGGGTGACGCGGGGCCTTCGCATCGTCGTACGCTTCGAGCGCCATCGCGAGCAGCGCGGATGGCGGGCCGCCGTGCTGGGCGACGGGTGTCCATGGGCCGCGCGTGAGCTCGGTGGGATGGAAGAGATTCGGGTGGGCGGGGTCGCGAGTAAAAAGGCTCGAGTCCATAGAATGCAAGTCGAACGGGAGAAACGAAAGTGCAAGGCGCGGGGCAATCGGCTGACCGCGCAAGATACGCGCGGGGGATGAACGGTTGAGTAATTACATTCACACCACGAGCATGTTTCTTTCTCTGTGTCGCAAGCTCTGCTCGTGTGGCTGCGACCATGCATGTAGCGTCAAGTCCGCGCTATCCGAACAGTATTCCCTGTTGGGATAAGGTCGGCGCTGAGGTATCACACTGAGCATCATTCCGTTTTTTCCGAATCTTGTTGCTGGCCGTACCGCTGAGGATGCGTCCCTCCCTCTCGTCTTGCTCTGGCTTCGCGCGGACATGGGAGTTGAAACGGATCTATCCGGTAACGTTCAGTCCTGGCAAGACCTCTCGCAGGCGAGTCCTCGTTCCGTTCCGGTCTTTCTCCAGGCGGATCCGGCACGGCGACCGGAGTTGCGTACTCTCCGAAACGCTGGCGGACCGCACATTCATTTCGATGCGTTACGCTCGACCTGGCTCGGGTGCGGCAAGACAGATGAACAAAAAGAAAGAGGACTTCGCGGCGGCGAGTCAGCCAATACAGTCGTTGCACTGGTCAGGCCGACAAGCCTGCCTCCGGTTGCAGTCGATGATCCGCCCACACCGCCAGCGACTCCGAAGGAGTCACCCGAAACACCGCCGGCGACCATCCTCGGCGATCAGAGTTTCGGGGCGTGGGCCCAACTCGGACTCGCCGCGAGCACCGGAGGCGCCTCCTATGTTTTTCGCTACAAGCATCACGACGAATTGGCCGGATGGCACAATCTCGACTCCGCATCAGCAACTCTGGCTTCTGGGTTTCACATCGTCGCTGCGACTCGCGACGGACTCGGAGCGAGACTCTATGTAGACGACGTCGTCAGCCAACCGGAGTTTCCCTTCACGCAAGCGATCGGCATGTCCTGTATCGGCGGAGGAAAAGTTGTGGCGGATACCCCAGGGGACTACGAAAAAGCCCAGAATTTCTTTGACGGAGATATCTGCGAAATCATCGTCTTTAACCGCGCACTCGATGCGACGGAAATGGCCTTTCTGCGAATGTATCTCAGGATGTCCTGGGGCGTCCCGTGAAGGTCAGCTACGAGTTAACATAGTCTGAAGAAACAAAACGAAGCTGAGTCTGGCGTTCCAAACTCCACCAGGCCCTGCACTGCGAAAGACTGGGGTTGGCGTGATCAATTGGAAACAAGGACCAAAAAAGGCCCGCGCACCTCTCGGTGCGCGGGCCTCTCTCATTCCAGACCAGGTAGAGGTCGGCTCTACATCATCCCTTCCATTCCACCCATGCCGCCCATTCCGCCGCCGCCGCCACCGTGTCCGCCGCCAGTTTCCTGCTTCGGCTTCTCGGTGACCGCTGCTTCGGTCGTGAGCATGAGCCCGGCAACCGACGAAGCGTTCTGCAGCGCGGTGCGAACGACCTTGGTCGGGTCGACGATGCCGGCCTTGATCAGGTCTTCGTACACGCCCGATGCGGCGTTGTAGCCGTACGCACCTTTTCCGCTGCGGATGCGGTCGATCACGATCGACGGCTCTGCGCCGGCGTTGCGTGCGATCCAGCGCGTCGGCTCTTCGATCGCGCGCGACAGGATGCGGATGCCGATGTTCTCCTCGTCGGTCGAACCCTTGAGGCCTTCGAGCACCGACTGGCAGCGAACGAGAGCGACGCCGCCGCCCGGCACGATGCCTTCCTCGACGGCTGCGCGCGTGGCGTGCAGCGCGTCTTCGACGCGGGCCTTCTTCTCTTTCATCTCGACTTCGGTGGCTGCACCGACCTTGATCACCGCCACGCCGCCGACGAGCTTGGCGAGGCGCTCCTGGAGCTTCTCGCGGTCGTAGTCGCTGGTGGTGTCTTCGATCTGCTTGCGGATGGTGCCGATGCGGCCTTCGATGTCGGCCTTCTTGCCGGCGCCGTCGACGAGCGTGGTGTTGTCCTTGTCGACGGTGATGCGCTTGGCCTTGCCGAGATCGTTCATCGTGACGTTCTCGAGCTTGAGGCCGAGCTCTTCGCTGATGACCTTGCCGCCGGTCAGGACGGCGATGTCCTTCAGCATTTCCTTACGGCGATCACCGAAGCCCGGCGCCTTGACGGCAACCACGTTCAGCGTGCCGCGGATCTTGTTGACGACGAGCGTCGCAAGAGCCTCGCCTTCGATGTCCTCGGCGATGATCAGCAGCGGCTTGCCCGCCTTGGCGATCGCCTCGAGCACCGGCAGCATCTCCTTCATGTTCGAGATCTTCTTCTCGTTGATGAGGATCAGCGCGTCGTCGACACGAGCCGTCATGCGCTCGGGGTCGGTGACGAAGTACGGCGAGAGGTAGCCGCGGTCGAACTGCATTCCCTCGACGACGTCGAGCGTCGTCTCGAGAGCCTTGTTCTCCTCGACGGTGATCACGCCTTCCTTGCCGACCTTGTTCATGGCCTCGGCGATGATGTCGCCGATGGTGCGGTCCGAGTTCGCGGAGATCGTCCCGACCTGCGCGATCTCTTCCTGGGTCTTGGTGGGCTTGGAGAGCTTGCGGAGCTCGGCGTTGACGGCTTCGACGGCCTTGTCGATGCCGCGCTTGAGCGACATCGGATCGTGGCCGGCGGCAACCATCTTCGCGCCTTCGCTGAAGATCGCACGGGCGAGAACGGTTGCAGTGGTGGTGCCGTCGCCGGCAACGTCGGAAGTCTTCGAAGCGACTTCCTTGACCATCTGCGCGCCCATGTTCTCGAACTTGTCTTCGAGCTCGATTTCCTTGGCGACCGAGACGCCGTCCTTGGTGACGGTCGGCGCGCCCCAGGACTTTTCGAGGCAGACGTTACGGCCGCGTGGGCCCAGGGTAACGGTTACGGCGTCGGCGAGAATGTTGA
Organism: Candidatus Limnocylindrales bacterium; assembly: GCA_035571835.1. Classification (NCBI taxonomy): domain Bacteria; kingdom Bacillati; phylum Chloroflexota; class Candidatus Limnocylindria; order Candidatus Limnocylindrales; species Candidatus Limnocylindrales bacterium. Next base: position 106,951 of record DATNBU010000037.1, read on the forward strand.
CGCCGCGGAGCAGTTTGTCACGGGTGTCTTGACCGAAATTTACAATCTTGGGCATGGGTTAGAATCCTCTCTGGATTGGGAAATGCGGGAATTGGCCGAAGCGGCCGGAACTACTCGAGGATGCCGAGGACGTCGTCCTCACGCATGATCAGGCACTCGGTGCCGTCGATCGTAACCTCGCTGCCCGAATACTTGCCGAAGAGGATGCGGTCACCCTTCTTGACGGTCAGCTTCTGGAGCTTGCCGTCGTCGCCGCGGCGGCCTTCGCCGGTGGCGACAACCTTGCCTTCCTGCGGCTTCTCCTTGGCGGTATCCGGAATGTAGAGCCCGCCGGCGGTCTTCTCTTCTTCTTTCACGCGCCGCACCAGGATGCGGTCGTATAGTGGCCGAATGTTCATTTCGTCGTAGCCTCCTCGAAAAAAGGACCGCTCCCTGTCTGTTTATCCGACAGGAAACCGGTCGAGTTTTGGATTGCCCGCGCTCGAAACTCGAGCGCGGAAGATGGGCGTGTCTGTAGGGCCGCTCATCGGGGTGTCAAGGCAGCGCCGTGGAAAAACGCTTGCTTTGAACCCAATCTCTTTCTCAGAGCCTGTTTTTGCCGGAAACGCGAACGACCGAGGCCGCCGCGGGGCCGGCGAGCGGGCGGTTCAGCGCCGCCGCGAAAGCTCTTCGGTGTACTTGCGGTAGAGGACTTCCCACTCCCGTCCGCCCTCGGGCACCGTCCTTTGAAGGGACGCAATCCGCGAACGGACGGCACGGTCGAGTGCTCCCGAGTCCCCGCCGAGACTCGCCCCGATCCGGGCAGCGATCCGCCTCACAGCCGAGCCCCGGTCGACGATCTGGACCCCGGAGTCGGCAAGCGCCTTCGCGATGGCCAGCGACAGCGACTCGACGCGCTCTTCTTTGAGCCGGACGCTCACAGGACAAAGCCTTTTTGCTTGGCAATCCGCTCGCAGAGCCCCTGAAAGAGCTTGGCCGGATCGATCGTCGGGTCCTGACGGCCAAGTTTCTGCAGGGCCTCCTCGGCCTCGCGCCGGATGGCGGCCTCCTGCGCGAAATTGGTCGCGATCGCATTGGCGACGGCTGCTGCGACCTTGTTCATCTCGCCTTTGACGGCCGGAGGGTCTTCCCGGCAAAGGTCCGTGGCGATCGAGATCGCCAGGCGCTGGATGTCGTCGCGGGACAGGCTCACGCACGCGAACATGGTTGGAGACCGCCGCCGGAGCAACCTTGCGCGCGGGCTCGAATGAAAATCGGGGACAGACACCGATTTGCGCAAATCGGTGTCTGTCCCCGATTTCCCGACTCGAGTGATGACGGGCGGCGCCAGTTTCGGTACAACGAGCACTCGCCTGCGTTCTCACGCGGCCGGAAACGTCGATGCGACAATTTTCTCCGCTGGTTCGTTCGCGTGCACTTCAGTCGGGCGACCGCGTTGCGCTGATCGCGCCGTCGTCGCGCTACGACGAGAAAGCGCTCGACCGGGGCATCGAGGTGCTCCAGTCGTGGGGGCTCGTCGTGGATGCGCCCACCCCGTCGGCCACGCTCCGGTATCTTGCCGCATCCGACGACGAGCGCGCAGCGCACCTTGCCGACGCGTTCGCGCGCGACGACGTCGCGGCGCTGATCGGAGTCCGCGGCGGCTTCGGATCGGCGCGCCTGTTCGGCCGCTTCGATGCCGCCGTTGCGCGCGCGCATCCGAAGCTGTTCGTCGGCTACAGCGACGTCACGCTGCTGCTGTCGCGGCTGTCGTCGGAAGCGGGCCTCGTCTGTTTCCACGGCCCGATGGCCGCGAGCGATCTGCCGCGGCTTTCGCCTGCGCAGCTCGAGCGCTTTCGCCGCTTCCTGTTTGACGAAGAGGGCTGGTGGGCCGGAGACGGCCTCACGCCGCTCGTTCGTGGTCAGGCGACAGGACGCCTTGCCGGAGGCTGCCTGTCCGTGCTCGTGACGACGCTCGGTACGCCGTACGAGATCGACACGCGCGGCGCGGTGCTCTTCCTCGAAGACATCGCCGAGCCGTCGTATCGGATCGATCGCATGCTCACGCACCTCGCGCATGCCGGCAAGCTCGACGAAATGGCTGCGGTCGTGCTCGGCGCGTTTCACGACTGCGAGCCGGCGGATCAGATCCATGAGATCGTCGTGGAGATTTTCGGCGCGCGCGGCATTCCCGTCGTGTCCGGGTTCGACGGCGGCCATCATTCGGGCGCTGCGGTCGTGCCGATCGGCTGCGAGGTGCGCGTGGATGCGGATGCGGGCCGCGTCGAGCTTCTGGAGCCGGTCTTTGCCGCTTCGCCCGGGCGCCCGGACCTCAGCGCTTCGATGTCGGTCCGATGATGGCGAACAGCCGGGCCGGCCGGCCGGCGGGCGTCTCGCCGAAGGCTGCCGGCTCGACAACTCATTCGGCCTGGGACGAGGTCGTACGGATTCTCGACGACGCCGTCGGCCCCGATCACGTGAGCCCGGCGGCATCGCTCCTGGTCGGACGCGGCGATGCGGTGCTGTTCGAGCACGCAACCGGAGCGACCGGCCCCGGCGCCGGCGATCCGCCGTGCACGACGGATACGATCTTCGACGTCGCGTCGCTGACCAAGCCGCTCGTGACGGCGGCGCTCGCATTCCAGCTGATCGCGCGCGGCAGGCTGTCGTTCGACACGCGCGTGACTGACGTGCTGCCGGACTTTGCGTCGCACGCCGAAGGCGGCAACGACGAGCGGCGCCTGGCGGTTACCGTGCGCAATCTCCTGCACCACGATTCGGGCCTTCCGGCCCACCGCCGCTATTTCGAATCGTTCCCGCCGGAGCTTCCGGCGTCGCGCGAAGAAGCGGCGCGCCGCCGCGACCGCATGTTCGCGCTCGCTCTCGCCGAGCCGCTCGAGCGCGATCCGCGCTCGAGCAGCGTCTACAGCGACATCGGCTTCCTCGTCCTCGGCGCGATGGTCGAAAAAATCGCCGGCCTACGCATCGACGCGCTGGCCGCCGAACAGATCTTCGGGCCGCTCGACGCCGCAGAAGCGAGGTTCGTCGATCTTGCCGACGAGCCGGACGACGCATTCACGCTGCGCTGTGCGGCAACCGGAGCGTGCGACTGGCGCAGGACCCAAATCCGCGGCCGCGTGCAGGACCAGAACGCGTACGCGATGGGCGGCGTCGCAACGCACGCCGGGCTGTTCGCAACCGCGCGCACGATTCACCGGCTCGCCGGCGAATGGACGGAAGCCGCGGCTGGAAGAGGCCGCGTGCTCGACCGGCGCGTCGTGAGCCATGCATGGGATCGGGCCGAGCCGGCGGCCGGCGCCGCGCCGTCGCCCTCGTCGTCCTGGGCGCTCGGATGGGACACGCCGACTCCAGGCGTCAGCTCGGCGGGCTCGCGCATCGGTCCGGGCGCAGTCGGACATCTCGGTTACACCGGCACCTCGCTGTGGATCGACCCGAGCCGGAGTGTGCACGTCGTGCTGCTGACCAATCGCATCGCGTACGGTACAAACGCAGACGCGATCCGTGCGCTCAGGCCGCGCGTGCACGATGCAGTCTTTGCGGCGCTCGACCGCGCAAGAGACTGAAAAGGCAAGGGACCGATTCGATGACCGAGAACAAGCCGCGTCACATTCATTTCGTCGCGATCTGCGGAGTCGGCATGGCGCCGATGGCCGTGATGCTGCGCGACGCCGGCTACGAGGTCACGGGCTCGGACATCGCCGCGTATCCGCCGATGGGCGACATGCTGCGCCAGGCGGGCATTCCGGTCACGCTCGGCTTCGATGCGAAAAATCTCGAACCGCGTCCGGACCTCGTCGTGATCGGCAACGCGGTCACGCGCAGCAACGTCGAGGCGCAGGCGGTCGAGGCGCTCGGTATCGAGAAGACGTCGTTTCCGGCGGCGCTCGGACGGTTTTTCCTCGGACGCGGCGCACGCTCGCTGGTGGTTGCCGGCACGCACGGAAAAACCACGACGACGGGCATGCTCGCGCACTGCCTCGCAACCGCCGGCGCCGATCCCGGCTATCTCGTCGGCGGGCTCGTGCGCGATCTCGGAAAGCTCGCGTCAGCCGGAAGCGGAGAATACTTCGTCGTCGAAGGCGACGAGTACGATACGGCCTACTTCGACAAGGGCCCCAAGTTCCTCCACTACAAGCCGTCGGCCGTCATTCTTACGAGCGTCGAGTTCGACCACGCCGACATCTACACCGACGTCGAGCACGTGAAGTCGTCGTTCCGAAAGCTCGCCGGCATCCTTCCTTCCAATGCGCCGCTGGTCGGCTGCGTCGACTATCCGCATCTGCTCGCTGCGATCGAGCGCGCCGGGCGCTACCGCTTCGTGCCGTACGGCATGCATTCGCCCGATGGATGGGAGCCGCGCGCCATCGAAGTCGGGCCGGACGGCAGCCGCTTCGACCTTTACTGGAAGGGACGCCGCGATGCGCGACTTCGCCTTTCGCTGGTCGGCGCGATGAACGCGCTCAACGCGACGGCGGTCTATGCGCTCTGCCGCGAGCTCGGCATCGAGCTCGGCGCAGTCGCCGAAGGACTCGCAACGTACAAGGGCGCCGCGCGACGCCAGGAAATCGTCGGCGAGAACGGCGGCATCACCGTCGTCGACGATTTCGCGCATCATCCGACCGCGGTGGGGCTTACGATTGCGGCGATTCGCGGGCGTTTTCCCGGGCGGCGGCTGTGGGCGGTGTTCGAGCCGCGCTCGAATACGAGCCGGCGCGCGATCTTCCAGAGAGCCTATGCCGATGCGCTCGCCGGCGCGGACGCCGTCGCGCTGTCGGCCGTATTCCGCAAGGACAACGATCCGCTGAAGCCGGAAGAGATGCTGTCGACCGACGTGCTGATCCGCGACCTCGGCGCGCGCGGCATTCCGTCGTGGACCGAAGCCGGCCCCGACGAAATCCTCGCGAGGCTTCGCGGCGAGCTGCGCGAAGGCGACGTCGTCCTCTGCATGTCGAACGGCGCCTTCGGCGGCCTCCCCAGAAAACTCCTCGCCCCCGCGTAAACAAAGAGAAATAAAAAAGGGGACAGGTACATTTACGCGGCGCGTAAATGTACCTGTCCCTTTTTCAGCTCGCCTTCGCGACCGGCGCCTCGGGCGAGCTACCATAGATGCTGCGGTAGTTGCGCATGTTGCGCAGGATGCTCTTCACGTACAGGCGCGTCTCGCGGTAGCTGATCTGCTCGATCATCTCGTCTTCCTGCCAGATCTTCGTGAGGTCCCGCCAGCGTTCGGCGGCGGTTTCGCCGGCGTTGTATGCGGCCGCGATCAGCGCCGTGTTGCCGCCGAACTCCTTCGACAGCTCGGCAAGGTAGCGCACGGCAATCCGTATGTTCACGGCGGGATCGAACAGATCGTCGGCATCCGGCTGCGGAAGCCCCGACGACGACGCCACGCGCTTCGCGGTTTTTTCGAGAAGCTGCATGAGCCCGAGCGCCTTGGCGGAAGAGACTGCGGTTGCCGAGAACGCCGATTCCTGGCGCATCAGCGAGTAGACGAGCATCGGATCGATGCCGGCCTTTGCCGACTCGCGCTCGACGATGTCGGCGTGCGCACGAGGATAGAAGTACGGCCTGGCCTCTTCGCGTGACAGCTCGCCCGCATCGTTCATCTCGATCGCGATGCGGAACGCCGCATCATACGCGCCCGAAGACGGCAGCGCAGGCAGCACCGCGCGCCGAGTCGCCGTGTCGAAGCGCGCCAGCCGCATCGAAAGGTCACGCGCGGCGAGCGTGACCAGGCCCGACTCGCGCAGCGACGTCGCGCGGCGGATCGCAAGCACGGCATCGGCCGGCAAGGACTCCGGAACCACCGGCGGCTTGATCTCGGTCGGAGCGGGATTTTTGCGTCCGAGCTGCGCCTCGGATGCAGCGGCGTAGTATCCAAGCGGAAACTCGCTCAGCACCTGCCGGTAGCACTCGCGCGCCTCGTCGTTGCGACCGAGATGCTCGAGCGAGCGTCCCTGCCAGTAAAGCGCGTCGGCGCGGCCCTCGGTGTCCGAGCCGCGCGGCGCTCCGGCTGCCATCGCTGCGAAAGTCTTCGCGGCTTCGCTGTAATCTTTGGCGCGATAGGAAACCCAGCCCTGGCGCCACTGGCTTTCCGCGCGAGTCGCGCCCTTCGCCAGGGCTGCCGCTCGCCCGTAATACGCGATCGCTTCGGCATGGTGATCTTCGACGTCGTTGATGCGCGCGAGCGCGTAGAGCGCCTGCTGCTCGTCGCCGATGCCGGTCTTCATGCCGAGCATCTTCTCGAACAGCTCGGTGGCTTCGGCGTTCTGGTCGTTGTTCCAGCGAAGCGTTGCGGCCTCGTACAGAAGCTTGGCCTTGTGCGCGCCGATGGCCGGGGCGGCGCGCTTCTCGAAGAACGCCGCGCCCGCCGCCTTGCTCTCGGAGCGTCCGAGATTGCGGCCGTACGCCAGCTCGGCTTCGCCTTCGACCGGGCTTCCGGGAAAATCGTCGAGCAGCTCGCGAAGGAGCGCGGCCTGTTCCTCGGAGCGCCCCTCGCGCCCGAGAAGCCGCGCTTCGGCCATCAGCCCGTCTGCACCCGAAGGCCGCAGCTCGGGATGATCACGACGAAGGGTCGTCAGAAGCTCGTAAGCGCTGCGTGCCGAGGCGGAGAGCGGCGACTTGGAGCGCGCGCACTGGAGATAGACGGCCGCATTGTCCGGATCCTTTGCGGCCAGCACGCGGCCTGCCGAAAGGCAGACACTGGCCGCATCTCCGGTATCGGGACCGCTGCGACCGTAGCGCTCGGCAAGCGAAACGGCGCGTTCGACATCGGCGTCTTCGGCAACGAGTCGCGCGAGCTCGGCTGCAGCGTCCCCGCGCAGCACCGAATCCGGATACTTCGTCAGGAATTCCTCGAAATCCTTTCTTGCGGCGGGGCGATCGAAGCGGCTGCGCGCAGTGGCCGCGTAAAAGTCGGTCACATCGTCGAGCCACGGCATCTTCTCGTGAAGCTTGCCGAAGTCCGCGGCAGCTTTGCGCGGATCCTTGCGCATTCCGGCGATTGCGCGGCCGAGCTCGGTATTGGCCGGATGAAGATCTTCGAGAGCTTCGTCGCCCGCAGCGTCCGGCACCGGCGCGACTGCTCCGGCACCGCTCCGGGCCTTCGCGCCGTCGCTGGTGGCTGCATACGCGACGCCGGGCGCGCAGACGATCGCAGTCGACAGCAGCACCGCTGCGAAGCAGGTCAGGAAAGGATTTCGCACGATTCGCGCATGGTTCATCGTCATGGGTTCGTTGACTTTACCCGAGCGGCCGAAAGAATGCAGCGGTGCCCGCCGCGCGCAGCATGCAATTGATTCTCGCATCGGGCTCACCGCGCCGCCGCGAGCTTCTGACCGGAGCAGGCTTCACGTTTGAGATCGACGTGCCCGATATGGACGAGACGATCCTCCCGGGCGAATCACCGGTCGCCGCCACGACCCGGCTCGCCATCGAGAAGGCCGAGGCCGTTGCCGCGCGGCGACTCGCGAGCAAAGCCGAGCGTAAACTGGCCAGCGCAGCCGAGCGTAAACTGGCCAGCGAAGCCGACCATCAGCTGTCATGCTCATCCGAAGTCATCCTTGCGGCGGATACGACCGTCGTCGTCGGCGAGCGCATTCTTGGCAAACCCGTCGACGTCCGCGATGCGGTCGAGATGCTGCTGTCGCTGTCGGGCCGCAACCACTTCGTGTGGACGGCGTGGGCCGTGCTGCCGGTAAACGGCAGTCTCGGCGCGCCGGAGTGCGGCGCGTGCCGATCGGTCGTTCGCATGCGCGAGATCTCGCGCCGCGAAGCCGAGGCCTACGCAGCATCGGGAGAGCCGATGGACAAAGCCGGAAGCTACGCTGCGCAAGGAGATGGGCGCCGGTTCATCGGCGCAATCGTCGGGCCGCTCGACAACGTGATCGGCCTGCCGATGACTCCTGTCGTACGCGCTCTCGCCCGTTGCGGAATCTCGCCGCCCGGCGCGATCAGCGTGTCGTCATGAGCGGTCCGCCGGAGATCTTCTGCGAAGGTGTGATCGACGAGCCGCATCCCGACCGGATCCGCAGCGGCCTCGAATCGGTCCGGCAGCGCGTCGACCAGGCGGCGCGCGCGGCAGGCCGCGACGCGGCCGCCGTGCGGATCGTCGCGGTGACCAAGAAGCTCGACGTGGATGCAATTCGCAACGCGTACGTGCTCGGGCAGCGCGATTTCGGCGAGAACTACGTGCAGGAGGCGGTCGGCAAAATTGCGTATCTCGAGCGCTGGATGCCGGATGCGCGCTGGCATTTCATCGGGCGGCTGCAGTCGAACAAGGCGGCGATCGCCGTGCACAGCTTCGCGCTGCTGCATGGCATCGATTCGCTGAATACCGTCGCGGCGCTGTCGCGTTCGGCGGTCCGCGAGGACCGCACGGTCGATCTGCTGCTGCAGATCCGGCTCGGAAGCCGTGCAGCCGGCGGCCGAGCATCGCGCGGCGGGATCGAAGCGGACGGCGCGCTCAGTTTTCTCGAGCAGTCCTCGGCCTATGCCGGAATACGTTTTGTCGGACTCATGGGCGTCGCCGACCCGGATCTTCCGGCGCGGCCGCAGTTCGCGCGTCTTCGCGAGCTCGCCGAAGACCTTGCAACATACGGAATCGAGCGTGCACCGCTCGGCGAGCTTTCGATGGGCATGACGGGCGACTTCGAGGATGCGATCGCCGAAGGCGCCACGATCGTTCGCATCGGCACGGCGATCTTCGGAGAACGGCCGCAGCACTGAACAGGTGACCTCGGGCCGGGCCCGGGCATCCGCTCGGCAGATCGGGACAGGCGCCGGCCGCATCGCGACAGGAGACGCATGGCAACGAAAACATCCAAATCGATCGACGTCGGCTTCATCGGCGGCGGCAACATGGCCGAGGCGATGATCAAGGGCCTGCTCGCGAGCGGGCGAGCTGCGACGTCGATGATCATCGCGGAGCCCGATGCGGCCAGAAGGCGTCTCATCACGAAGAAGTACGGCGTTGCGGCGGTGACCGACAACGCCGACGTTGTGCGCCGGTCGCGCACCGTCGTGCTCGCCATCAAGCCGCAGGTGCTGCAGGCTGTGATGGATGCGCTGCGCCCGTCGGTTACGCGCGGCGAGCTTTACGTTTCGATTGCTGCCGGCGTGATGCTCGCGCGGCTCGAAAAAGGCCTCGGGGACGCGAGTCGGGTCGTGCGCGTGATGCCGAATACTCCGTGCCTCGTCGGCAAGGGCGCGTCGGTCATCTGCGCCGGATCGCGCGCCACCGCAGCCGACGTAAAGCTCGTAAAGAAGCTTTTCGCGGCGGTCGGCGACGCGCACCTCGTCGGCGACGAAAAGCTCATGCACCTGGTCACCGCGCTGAGCGGCTCCGGCCCCGCATACGTGTATCGCTTTGCCGAAGCCCTCATTGCAGCTGCCGAGAAAGGCGGCATGACCGGCGAGCTTGCGCGCGCGCTGACGTACCAGACCATTGCCGGTGCGGCCGCGATGATGATCGAAACCGGCACCGAGCCCGCCGACTTGAGAAAAGCGGTCTCGAGCCCTGGCGGAACGACGCTCGCCGGGCTCGCCCGCCTCGATGACAAGAAGTTCGTCGAGACGGTCAAGGAAGCGGTCGACGCCGCATCGAAGCGTTCGGTCGAGCTGTCGAGGGCGTGACCGGTCCGGCTTCGAGCTGGCTTCGCGTGCTCGACGGGGCGATCGAGGTTCGCGTTCGCGTCGTCCCGCGCTCGTCGCGAAACCGCATCGCCGCCGTCATCGGCGATCGCGTGAAGCTCCAGGTATCGTCACCTCCGGTCGAAGGCGCAGCCAACGAAGCCGTGCTCGAGCTGCTCGCCGACAGCGCCGGTCTTCCGAGGCGCAGCGCATCGCTCGTCGCCGGCGCGACGTCGAAATCGAAAACCGTGCGGCTCGAAACCGCGGACCCGGTCGCGGCTGCGCGACGGCTGGAAACCATCGCTGCTGCGTTTCGTTGACAAGCCGGGGGTTGCTGCCTAGCTTCCCTGCCGCGACGAGAGAGGTCCGGGGATGCCAATCTACGAATACGGCTGTCCGAAATGCGGTGAGTTCGAGGTCCGCCAGTCGGTCAGCGATCCGGTGCTCAAGCGCTGCCCGACCTGCAAGTCCAAGGTCAGCAAGCTTATCAGCGCGCCCTCGTTCCAGTTGAAGGGCGGCGGCTGGTACTCGGACGGCTATCAGAAGAAGTCGCCTTCCAGTTCGACCCCCAGCAGCAGCACGACGACCGAGAGCTCGAGCACGACGGCATCGACGAGCGGCAGCAAGGGCGGCTCGGCTCCGAGCTCGGACTGATCGCAGCGCCGGCCCTCACAATTCCCGTCAGCTTTAGTCCTTCGTTTTCAATGGCTTGAACGCCTCGTCCGCGCGTTCGGCGGCGTCAGCCGATTCCTCTCGCTCCAACCCACCACTGTCGGGCCGCGATCCGCTGGCCGCGGTTCACATAAAATTTGCCGCACTGCGTTGACTCCCTGACGCATCGTGTTAGAAAGTGATCGCGGCCCGGAATGAGAGGCCGAACATTGGAACCGGCCGTCCGCTCCGAACCGAGCGTGGACAGGCAGAAACAGGAGGACCACATGGCTACCAGAGCGAAGAAGAAAACATCGACCATTCCGACGTTCGGCCAGCTCGAAAAACGAGTCGGCAGGCTGCGCAAGGATCTCGAGCGCACCGTCGATCGCGTAAGCCGCGAAGCCGCACGCTACATTCCCACTTCCAGCCGCCGCCAGATCAACGACATCCTCGAAAACGTAAACGACATCGCCGGCACCGTTTCGAAGCGCGTCACCAAGACCGTCGAAACCGTCCGCGCCGACGTCGAAGACAGCGTGTTCGATCTTCGCGGCACGGTCGACAAGACCGTCAAGGCACTGCGCAAGGACGCCGTCGACAGCAGCCAGAAAGCGCTCGAGACCGTCGAGAAGGAAGCACGCAGGCAGCTCGAGCGCGTGCTCAAGGCGATCGGAGTTCCGCTTCGCGCCGACGTCGACGGCATCAAGCGACGCATGGGCGCGCTCGAGCGCAAGATCGACGATCTGATCGAGAGCCTGAAGGAAGACGAGAGCGCGGCGGCCTGAGCCGCCGCAATCTCAACGGACGACGGCGAGCCACTCACGCGATGCTCGCCGGAAAGCACTGACGGGGCGCAAGCCGCGTTGGTCTCTGCCTGATCGAGTCGCCTGGTCAGCGGCTCGTGACCCTCCTCCCGGGCAGAGGGGCGTGAGGGGCAACCCTCACGCCCTCTTTTTTTGTCCGAAGTACCCGCAACCCGCCTCGAGAACCGCGGCGGCTAGTCCACGAGTACAGGCACAGCGCCGCTTGCGGCGCGCCGTCGCAGCCCGCTCACGAACTCGCCCGCCGCCACCGCAATCACCGTCAGCATCGGCGCGTGGATCGTTGCCTGGTAGCGGTAGAGCGGCGCACCGAAGATCGTATACACAAAAAGATACGCGAACGTCGGCAGGACCCATGCGACGAGCGGCGGTGCGTTCCGGCGAGGAGCGAGCAGCAGCACGAGAGTCGCCGCGAGGAATGCGATCGCCAGCGGCGCGTCATCGAACAGCAGGCGGCGAACCCACCAGTGAATCCACACGTGCGGGCCGGGATGCGATGCGTGGCCTTCCCGGAGAGTCTGGTCGAGCGCCGGCGAGAGATGATACTTCCAGCGGCTCTCGAGATAGTTTCGCATCACGTCCCTGCCGAAGCCGTCGGTCAGGTACCAGTCGAGATGGCCGTAGAGCGTCATGTTCTGGCGGCCGAACGACTCCTCCTCGAACAATCCCGCAAGAATCGCTGCGCGGCCGGCGAGGTACCGCTCGAGGCCCGCCGACCGGTAACCCGCGAGCGCGAGCCTCTGCATCGCAGCGTCCGCGTCAGCGATGTCCATGCCGCTGTCGATGAAGCTCTGCATGCGCAGGTCGAGCAGATCGTAGGAGCTTTCGACGTCGGTGTCCTTGCCCGGGTGAAACTTGTCCATCTCGGCCTGGCGATCGATGGTATTGCTCCACACGCCGCTGAAATAAAGATTGCGGCCCGTGCTCGCCGACAGCACCCAGCGCCCGTGAACGGCATGATTGTGCGCGATCCACGGCAGAAGCGGCACGGCGAATGCTGCCGCATACACGAGTGTCCAGCCGGCAATGCTGCGCAGGCTTCCGCGCGCCCTGGCGATGCGAAGCACCGCAAGGAGCAGCGGGAACGGCACGAAGACCTGCGCACTCGTACGCAGGAGCACGGCGGCCGACATCAGCACGCCGCAACCGATCGCGGCAGCGAGCGTGCGACCTCCGATCGTCGTCGTTGGCATGACCGCCGCAAGCCAGATCGCGATCGCCAGCACGGCAGCGCCCACTGCCTCCGGCATCAGCAGCTGATCGATCCATGCCAGCGCTGGTGAGGATACCAGCAGCGCGGCCGCCATCACCGCAGCGGCCAGGCCATGCCACCGGCGCACGAGGTCGATCGTTGCGCCAAGCGCGACCAGCGACAGCAGCGACTGCGCGAGCACGACGCCCGAAAGCACGGGCACACCGGCCAGCTTCCAGATCGCGAGCATGAACCACGCGTATCCGGGCACCGCATGGAGCGCACCGCCGCCATTGTGGAGCTTGAGAAACACCGGCGGCCATCCGCTTCCCGCCGACAGCGAATCGGCACCGGCGAGATACTTGTACGAGTCTGCGTCGAGGATCGGCGGGATCGTCCGGTACATCGCGATCCGCGTTGCACCGAACGCGCCGATCAGCACGGCGAGCGCGACGAGAAGCGCCGCACGCGCGAGCTTCGAACGCGATCCGGCCGGCGGCGAAGTCACCGCGGGCGCTTTTCGACGAGCGCTTCGACGACGAAGCCGAGGGCGACCAGGATCGCGCTGGTCTCGAGGACGAGCACGAGCATGAGGCGGCCGCCGCCCCACAACGAAAGCAGAAGCACGAGCGGCAGCATCACCACGGCATTGATGCCTGCGGCGAGCAGGAAAAGCTTGATCGGGTTCAGGCGCGCCGTGATCGACGTCAGGATCTGGAGCGCGCGCAGCGAATCGCGAAAGTAGCGCACCTTCGATTCGCCGTGGCGCTTTCGATACGCGACCGGCACGTAGCTGACCGGCAGCGCCCGCATCATGAACAGCAGCGTGATCGACGTCGTGAACGAGAAGCCGTAGCTCATGTGCGGAAACAGCGGCATCACGATCGCCCGGTCGAAGATCCGCATGCCGGAGTTCACGTCGGGCACCGACCTTCCGACGATGAACTGCGTCAGCGACCGGAACGCCCAGCGAAGGATCTTCATCTGCGTGGTGCCGTCGTACTGCGCGCCTTCGCGGTTGCCGACGACCATTGCGAAGCCGCGTCGGTACTCGTCGAACAGACGCGTGAACTCTTCGACCGGATAGGATCCGTCCGCGTCGATGATCGCGACCGTTGCGTATTTCGCGGCCGTCACGCCGCGCATCAGCGAGTAGCCGTAGCCTCCGTTCTGGATGTTGCGGAGCACGCGCACGCCGCTGGCTTCGGCCACGCGGCCGGTCGCATCGCGGCTGCTGTCGTCGACCACGATGATCTCGTGCGGAATGCCGATCTCGCGCAGTACGGCCTTGGCGTCGTCGAGCACGCTCTCGATTCCGCCTTCTTCGTTGTAAGCCGGGATGATCAGCGACAGGCCGTCGATGGGCGAGATGGGCGAAAGCTCGGCCTCCGGATTGCCGTTGGTCATGACAGGGCGCTCGCGCGTTCGGAATACGGCGTCGCCGCAAGGCGAAGACCGGCGAACTGTTTTGTCCACTCGGCCAGCGTCACCAGGCCCCAGAGTTTGTAATCGTGATTGCGGCGGCGATCCGCGTGCTCGGACTCGAGCGCCTCGAGCCTGGCGATGTCGAACACGCCGGGCAGATTCGACTCGAGCGTCCGAAGCGATTCCTTGACGAACCCGCGAAGCGGACCGGCGAACCAGTCCGCAAACGGCGTCTGGAACGGCGCTTTTGCGGTCTGCGCGAGCTCGTCGCCGAGAAAACGGCTCGCCATGCGGCGGATCGGCTGTTTTCCCGCGAAACGGGCGGGATCGCGCAGCAGCGTCGCGAACGAATACTCGACGAGCTTCGAATCGAGGAAAGGAGAACGGGCTTCGAGACCGTAGCTCATCGTTGCGCGGTCCACTTTGCCGAGAATCGAATCGACAAGCCACACGCGGATGTCGGCATAGACTGCACGCTGCAGCACGTTCCAGTCGCCGTGCGGCGCGAGCTGCATCGCATAGTCACTCCACGGCTCGGACGGCGTGGCCTTCGAGCCAAAGGACTGAGATCCGGCGCAGGCAGCCGGTGCGATGGACGCAATTTCGTCCTCCGTCCAGATCGTGCGCCATCCGGCGTGTGCACGGGCCAGATCCGACGTGGTGGCGTGAAGGAAGCGCTGCAGCAGCGTTACCGAAGCCATTTTTCCGGCCTGCGCCGGAAGCAGCGTGCTGGCCGATGCGAGCATCGAGCGGACCGCGCCGGGGACATAGGAAACGTACGGCGCGGCGAGCTCGAGCGCGCGGTAGGTCGGATAGCCCGCCAGCAGCTCGTCGCCGCCGTCACCGGTGAGAACGACCGTCACCGACTGCTTCGCGTAGCCGGCAAGCTTGGTCAGCGGGATCATCGACTGGTCGGCGAGAAGATGGTCGGCGCTTGCGACGATGCGCGGAAGCAGCCCGGGGACGTCGTCGGCGCTGCATTCGATCTCGTGATGATCGGTGCCGAGCCTCGCGGCAACCTTGCGCGCTTTCGCGCGCTCGTCGTACGAGGCTTCGCGAAAGCCGACGCTGAAGGTCCGGCGCCTCGCTTCCGATTCGTGCTGTGCGAGCGCCGCGATCAGTGCCGAATCGACGCCGCCGCTCAGGAAAATGCCGAGCGGAACGTCGCTCACGAGCCGCGCACGAACGGCGTCGGTCAGCAGCGTCTCGAAATGCTGCTGCGGATCGGCGATGTCTCGCGCAGGGGAAGCCGTCTTCAGATCCCAGTATTGCTGCGACCGGATTTCGCCGTCGCAGTACTCGAGCCACGTGCCGGCCGGAAGCAGCTGTGCGCCGGCAAAGATCGTTCGCGGACCGATGACGTAGTTCAGGTGCAGATACTGGCGCAGTGCGATCGGATCGATCTCCGGCCGGGTGATGCCGACTTCGACGAGAGGCCGGAGCAGCGACGAGAATGCGAGTACGTTCCCGCTGCGTGCCCAGAATAGCGGCTTTTTCCCGAGCCGATCGCGAGCGAGCAGAAGCGTGTTCGAGCGTGCATCGCGAATCGCGAGTGCGAACATGCCGTCGATGCGCGCGAGGACGCCTTTCCCCCACTGCTCGTAGCCGCGCAGAAGCACTTCGCTGTCCGACGTCGAGCGGAAGCGGTGCCCGAGGCTCTCGAGCTCGCTGCGGAGCTTCTCGAATCGATAGATCTCGCCGTTGTAAGTCAGCCAGACCGAGCCGTCTTCGTTCGACATCGGCTGGTGGCCGCCGCACGACACGTCGATGACCGAAAGACGGCGATGGCCGAAATACGCGCCGTCGTCGGCGAGCCAGCCTTCGTCATCCGGACCGCGCGATGAAAGCAGAGCGAGCGCAGCGCGAACCCGAGTCTCCTCGAAGCCGGACCGGTGGCCGGGAACCATTCCGAAGATGCCGCACAAGCGTCGCGCCTATACGTTGCATTGCGCCGCACGGCAAAGCCGCCCTCTCGGTGTCGTGCTGCTGACGGGAATGCCGGATCAGCGCCGCCGCCAGCGGCACAGCGCGAAGCACGAAAGCGCTTTGCCCTGAAGAGGTTGGACGGCCGCTTCGATGCCCGACAGCACGGGAGCGTAGAAGCGCTTGGCTGCCAGCGGCAGACGAAGCACCATCGAGTTGAGCACGAGGATGTAAGCCGCGTTTCCCATGAAACGCTTCCACAAGGGCTCGAACTCGGACGCATGCGCGCGCTCGAGCGCGGCCACGTCGATTGCGGCTTCGCCTTCGGCGAACAGCGAATCGCGCCGGTACCAGGCTCGCCGCACGATGTCCGGAAGCGAGCCCGCGTGCGGCTCACCGAAGCAGAAATAGCCTCCGGGCTTGAGGATGCGCGCAATCTCGCTGACCGCGCGGTCGACGTGAGGGTGCACGTGGTGGAGTCCGCCGAGCACCACCACGCAGTCGAACGATGCGGACGGCATGCCGGTTTCGAGGATCGATCCTTCGACTGCGGTGCACTCCGGCCAGCGCTCGCGGAACGACGCGACCGCTCTCGAAGAGATGTCGAGCGCGGTGACTTCCGCGCCCCGCTCGCGAAGAAAGCCGGTCACCTGGCCGCTGCCGGACATCGCTTCGAGCACACGCTTGCCGGCGAGATCGATGCCCGAAAAAAGCGGTTCGTACAGGAAGCGGCGGCGGTAGCGCTGGCTCGACTCATCGTCGTAGTGCGCTTCGTATGCATCCTGGATGCGGTCGTAGTGCGCGCTCTGCTCGCGTTCGTTGGTCTTCTGCATGGCGGCGGCCGGGTCAGGAAGCAGCGTCAGCGAACCGAAATCGGGCGCGAATCGCTGCCGAGAACGCGGCGCACGAGCCCGTTGTCGTCGTATCCGACGCACACATAGTCCGTGACAAACACGTAACGGGCAATCTTTCGCTTGTCCATCGCGGAGAAGTCCTCGTAGAGCACGGGGTTCGACCACACGTGATGCGGATACAGATCGTACGCGTAGCGGCCGTCCGCGTCGGCACGCGAGACGATCCAGGCATGGTGCTCGCGGATGAAGCGCTCGAGGCCGGTCCAGGTCTTTGCCGCCATTGGGGCAGGCCGGGTCACGAGCTTCATTTCGCATGCATTGGCCTTGCGGAGATCGGCGTAAGACGTCGTCGAGCCGAACACGCCTGTCGGGAACCCGGACGAGAAACGCATCTGCGCCATCGGCAGTGACGCCGAGAGAAAATAGTTGGACGGAACCCTGGCCTTCGTGCCGTCTTCGGTTTCGGCGACGAAGTACGAATTGTTGAGCGTGGTCGAGTCGTACCACGCGAGCCGAGCGGTCGGCAGCCAGCGCGGCGACAGCAGCACGATCGCGATGGAAAGAAGTGCGACGACGAGCGGCAGGCGAACCGTGCGAAGTCTCCAGAACACCAGCGCCAGCACTGCGTCGACGAGCGCCCATTTCCAGAAAAAAATCCCGCTCAGCAGAAAGATCCCGAGGTGAAACGGCACGATCGCGGCGAACGCGATCGCGAGCCATCGCGGTCGCGCGATCGCAATCAGCGGCGCCATCTCGACCAGCAGCGTCATCGCATTGATGACCTGCACGAAGTGCACGTTCAGCCGGTAGATGAGCACGGCCAGCCATCCAAGCCCGGCAATCGGGAGCGTTCCGATGGCGTGCGAGACCGGGATCAGCGCGTCGGTGTGGTTTTCCAGCAGCCATGTTCCCGGCGGGCCTGGAAGCGCGAGCTTGCCCAATCCGGAATTGACGTAATTGGCCGCATAGCTGGCCGTGCACAGCACGAGCACGTACAGCAGCGCTCGCGGGCCGTATGCGTCGCCGCTTTCCATCTGCCGCCGCACGCCGGGGAGCGCGCGCGCGGCAATCGCCAGCAGCATCCAGCTCACCGTCAGCAGCAGCCCGTAGTAGACGATGGCGCCGATATCGATGTTGTCGGACCCGAGACCGTAGAGAGAATCCGACTCCAGCCGGAACCAGAGCACGTAGAGAATCAGCGGCAGAGCGAGTGCAGGCCTGAGGAACGCGCCGAGGCCGCACGCAAGTGCGATCCATCGGGCCGCCTGGAGGTACTCGAGGCGCGCAAGGATCTGCGCATCGGTTCCGCCGTAAGCGGGCAGGCCGCAGGTCGCAGCATAGAGCAGGAACGCGAAGACGATCGCACGGTGGGTCGTGGAGAATGGCCTCGGCGGACGATGGGGCGCGAGCGCCGCTACCGCGAGCGAGAACGCCAGCGCTGCCGCATACCATGTCGCGATGACACCGGAAGGATAGGGATCGAGCCATTTCTCGCCGGCGTACGCGACAAACGGCGACTGCGGGACGAAATGAACGATCCCGATCGACAGCACGAAGACTGCCGCCGCGAACAGCACGTCGGCGTGCGCACGCACGAACACGCGGACCCGCTGCAGATTGTTCTCAGTCATCGGGGCCGTCGCTCGGGCGCGATTCTCAATCCCGGATCGCAATGACGACGACCGACTGGCCGAACAGGTTTGCAAACACCGGATCGAGCGCACGCGTTGCCGGCACCATCCAGCGGTCGAAGAAACGGATGTCGTCGTTGACGCGCGGACTGTCGAGGTCTTTCGACTTCGGCGGGAACATGCGGTTGCGGACGAACCAGCCGGCCCCGCCGATCGCGTTCATGTAGAAGCTCGTCTCGACGCGCCATCCGCTCTGTTCGAATGCGCCGGCAAGCGTCCGGCGCGTATAGCGCCGCACGTGTCCGGCCTCCGAGTCCATGAATCCGTAAAGCGAAGGATGCGCGGGAGTCAGGAACACGGCGCGGCATCGCGGCGCGAGATGGCGATGAAGCCAGGCGAGCGCACGCTGGTCTTCGCCGATGTGCTCGAGCACGTTGAGGCACAGCACGCTGTCGGGGTGCCACGACGCGCAGCGGGCGACGGAAGCTTCGTCGGCCAGATCGATCGGAGCGGTGGACAGCCCCGCGCGCTGCTCACGCTGCCGGAGTTTTTCCAGCATGCCGGCATCGATGTCGGTTGCGAGAACTTCGAGCCCGTCGTCGAGAAGCATCGAAGTGTACTGGCCGTAGCCCGAGCCGATCTCCCACACCCGCCGGCCGAGCGACGGCCGCAGTTTCGAGTACAGATAACGATGATAGTTGACCGCTTCCGGCAGCGCTCCACTCATCGTGCGATCGCCGATCAGTGGCTCGGCCTCTGGCTTGCTGGTATCCCGGTGCATTGGAAGTAGCTCGGCGCGACGTGACGCTCGATCGCGCGGCAGGATAGCACGACCAGCCGACGGCCCGAGCAAGGGGCGTCGGGGCGTGAAGCGGGCGAAGCAGAAATGACCGACCCTTCCCTCAGAACGGCCACGACCGCTGAGACTGCCGATCGCGGCCGGCCGGCTGGATTTTCGTTCGACGCATCCATCGCGACGGCAGTGATCCTCGGGATCTTCATTGCGACGCGGGCGGCGCTGCATTTCGGGGTCACGCCATTCGTCGATGGCGACAGCTACAAGTACCTCGGCGGCGCCGATGCGCTGTGGGCGGGCAACGAGCTGCCGCCGCTGTTTCGTGATCTCGCGACGACCGGCGGCGGGCTTCATGCGGTGCCCGGCTACGCGTGGTTCATCGAAGCGATCTGGACGATCTGCCGACGCGTTACGCTTCCGGAGATCCTCATCGCGCAATCGATGGTGAGCCTTGCGGGCATGCTCGCGGCCGCGGACGTTGCGCGGCGATGCGCCGGTCGCGGCGCGGCGCTCGCGCTGCTGGCGATCCTCGTGACGGCGCCGACCATCGCGTGGCTCGAGCATCTGGTGATGCCCGACCTGCTGGCCGTGCCGCTGTACTGGATTGCCGGATGGCTGGTCGTTGCCGCGCCGTTTTCGAGCGGCAGCGGAATGCGCGCCTCCGCAAATGGCGCGGCCTGCGGCCTGCTGATGGCGGCCGAGATCCTGCTGCGCACGGCGTCGCAGATCTTCGTGCCGCTTCTTCTGGTGCTCGCGTTCGTCACGAGAACCGATCGCAGGTCGTTCGCGGTCTGGCTCGCGGCGTGCGGCGTCGCGATGCTCGCGGGCCTTTCGCCGTGGCTCGTCCATAACCATCGCGAGCACGGGATATGGCGGGTCAGCGCCAGCACCGGCCGCAATCTCTATTTCAGCGCGCTCTGGAGCGATACGCTCGAGCGCGCGCCGCTCGTCGAGCGTTACGGCATTCACGACCAGCACGGCACGTCGGTCGGCAGCTCGTTTGCGATCTCGAACGAGACGCTGCGACGCCTGATGGCCGGTGGACTCTCGATCGCGGACGCCGATGCTGCGATGGGAAAGCTTGCGCTGGAGGCATATCGCGCGAAACCGCCCGCCACGGTTCTTGCCGAGCGGTTCGCGCTGATGCGCGGCTTGTTCGAACCGGGGTCAGGTCCCGAGGAATGGCTCGAGCCATTGCGGCCGGATGCGGGTACTGCCCTTCGCAACCGCTTCTACGCCGACGGTTGGCGCACGTGGACCGAAGGTCGCCTGGATTACACGTTCAGCGACCTCGTGGGCGAAGCTCAGAATCGTGCGAAGCATCCCGACAACGCTGCGTCGGCGTTGTTCTCGTGGTGGGTCCGCCTGCTTGCGCTCGAAGGCCTGCCGCTGCTCGCGCTCTACCTCGTGGCGCTCCCGATGCTCGCGGGAATCCGGGCGTCGAAGCTCTGCGCGTTTCTGTTCTTCGCCGCGCCGCCGCTCGCGTTCCTTGCGGTATTCGCGGTGCTCGGTGCGCCGCTTTATCGGTATCAGGCCGGTCTGCACCCGTTCATGCTCGCGACCATCGTGCTCGCGGTGAGCACCGCATTCTCCCGGCGCGCGATTTAGGAAAGATCCGGTTCGTCCCCGCGATAGCTGCCCGGAAACCGGTCCATCGTTCGCAGCATCGGAAAGATCCGCATCCACAATCCGGTGACCGCGATCGTCGCGAGCCCTCCGAGGACGACCGAACGCACCAGCCCGAGCCACGCCGCCGTCACTCCCGATTCGAATTCGCCGAGCTCGTTGGATGCCCCGATGAAGACCGCGTTGACGGCGCTGACGCGACCGCGGATCGCGTCCGGAGTCTCGAGCTGGATCAGCATGTGGCGGATGTACACGCTGATCATGTCACCCGACCCGAGGATCGCGAGCGCCGCAACCGACAGTGCGAAGCTCTTCGACAGCGCGAAGACGATCGTCGACGCGCCGAACAGCGCCACTCCGCCGAACATCCAGCGACCGACCGAACGCGTGATCGGATGGACCGCAAGCACCGCCGCCGTCACCGCGGCTCCGATCGCCGGCGCGCTGCGCAGCAGCCCGAGCCCCGCGGGCCCGGTTGCAAGGACGTCCCTCGCGAAGATCGGAAGAAGCGCGGTCGCGCCGCCGAACAGCACGGCGAACAGGTCGAGCGAGATTGCCCCGAGCACGACCGGGCGCGACCTCACGAAGCGAAGTCCTTCGAGCACGGTGTGCCAGTTCGGAGGCTCGGCGCTGCGTACGAACGCCGGCGTCCGCACGAGCAGCATCAGAGCGACCGAGACGGCAAGCAGCAGCGTGACGATTCCGTACACGGTCGCCGCACCGGCGGCGTAAAGGATGCCGCCCATCGCCGGACCGGCAATCGTCGCGATGTGGAACGTCGACGAATTGAGCGCGATCGCGTTCGCGAACATCTCGCGCGGTACGAGGTTGGGCGTGATGGCCTGCGATGCCGGCATCGCGAACGCGCGCGCGGAGCCGAACATCATGAGTACCGCGAACACCGGCCAGGCGGTCTTCAGCCCGTACAGCGTGAAGGCGAGCAGAAGCGCCGCGCACAGAACTTCGGTGAAGTAGCAGGTCGCCAGGATCAGCCGGCGGTCGAGACGATCGGCAACCTGGCCGGCCGGAAGCACCAGCACGAAGAACGGAAGGAACTGCGCAAGGCCGATCAGGCCGAGATCGAGCGCATTGCCGGTGATTTCATAGACCTGCCAGCCGATCGCAACGCCCTGCATCTGCACGGCGAACGTCGCGAGAAACCTGGCGGAAAGGAACAGCGCAAAGCCCGGATGTCCGAGCGCCCCCGGCAGGCGCCGGATGTTCACTTCGCACAACGAAGGTCAGGGGAGTACTGCACGGCGCGAGCGTAACCGGCGCATGACGGCAGAGCCACTGCGACATGCGTGCAACTGCGGATGGAAGCGGACAGGTACACTGCTTTGCGCAAAGCGTACCTGTCGTTTGTCGGTTACTGTCCGTTCCCCTTGAAGAAACCCGGGCGATTTTTCTTCACCCCGGACATGTTGAACGTCGAGGTCCAGCAGTAGTCGTCGGTGTTGCGAAGCTGGACGATGACCGACGGGTCCATTGCGAACTGGGACTCCGCGTCGAACGGCGGGGGTACGTCGACGTTCAGGCCGAAGGCCTTGAGCTGGGCCTTGGTCCGGCCGTCTCCGCCTGTCTTGATGCCCATCTTCTTGACGCCGTCGGCGGACCCGAAGGCATCCACGTAGGTGGCCTTGCCGTTCTTGAGATGCCACGCCTCGGCATTCGGCGGGATGACCAGGCTTGCGACCAGGGTCGGAACCGAACCGCGGTCGTCGTACATGCACAGTGCATAGGTCGTGGTCGACTGCGGCGAGCCGATCGCGGCCTCGGGCACGACTTCGCCATGCCCCCAGCCCCAGCGGATGAAGTCTTTCGCGTCGACTGCATTGTCGCGCACCGCGAGCTTCGTTCTAGGCGATGCGAAGCATCCGGTCAGCGGCGTCGAATCGTGGAGGCATCCGCTGCCGGTGTCGCACGAGTCGTCCGTGCACGGGTTGTTGTCGTCGCACATGGTCGCGACGTCGCTTTCGCACGAGTCGGCCGTTTCGTCGCACGAGTCGGGAGTGCACGGATTTCCGTCGGAGCAGTCCCGCGCGCTTCCCATGCACGCGCCGCCGCCGTCGCAGGCGTCGGACACCGTGCAGAAGAAGCCGTCGTCGCACGAGGTTCCCGGCGTAGAGAACGCGTCGGCCGGGCACACCGCGCCGGGAGTGCCGGCGCACGTTTCGGCCGGATCGCAGACGGCGCCCGCTGCGCGGCAGACCGTGCCGATGAGCGCGAACGAATCGATCGGGCACGCCGATCCGGGGGCGCCGCTGCAGGTCTCCGCCGGATCGCAGATGTCGCCCGAGCCGGCGCGGCACACCGTGCCGGCCGAAGCGACGACGTCGGCAGGACAGCTCTGCCCCGCAGCACCCGTGCAGCTCTCGCTCGGATCGCACGAGTCTCCCGAACCGATGCGACAGGGCACTCCGGCGGGAACGATGACGTCGGCCGGACACGCGAGCCCCGCGCCGAGGCAGACTTCGCTCGGATCACAGGTATCTCCCGACCCGGTGCGGCAAACCGTTCCGGTCAGCGCGACCGCATCGACCGGACACATCTGTCCTGCGGTTCCGGTGCAGGTCTCCGACGGATTGCAGACGTCGCCGGTGCCGGCGCGGCAGACGGTTCCGGCGGGGGTGACGACATCGGCCGGACACGCCTGGCCGGCCGTGCCGGTGCAGTTCTCGTTCGGATCGCACGAGTCGAGCGAGCCGATGCGGCATGGAACTCCGGCCGGAACGACGACGTCGGCCGGGCACGCGAGACCTGCGCCGAGACAGACTTCGTTCGGATCGCACGTGTCCCCCGAACCTGTGCGGCAGACCGTTCCGGTCAGTGCGAACGAATCGGTCGGACACATCGCGCCGGCAGCACCGGTGCAGGTTTCACTTGGATTGCAGATGTCGCCGGTGCCGGCGCGGCACACGGTTCCGGCCGGCGTGATGACGTCGGCAGGACACGTCTGGCCTGCGGTGCCGGTGCACGCTTCGTTCGGATCGCACGAATCGAGCGATCCGATGCGGCAGGCGACACCGGCGGGAACGACGACGTCCGGCGGGCACGCGAGGCCTCCGCCGATACACACTTCGCTCGGATCGCACACATCACCCGATCCGAGGCGGCACGTCGTAAGCGGCGCCGCGAACGAATCGACCGGACACGTCTGGCCCGCAGTGCCGGTGCACGTTTCGGACGGATTGCAGACGTCGCCGGTGCCGGCGCGGCAGACGGTTCCAGCAGGCGTGACCACATCGGCAGGACAGGTCTGTCCGGCAGTGCCCGTGCACGTTTCGTTCGGATCGCACGAATCGAGCGATCCGATGCGACACGGCGTTCCCGCGCCGAGCACGGTGTCGGCCGGACACGCGAGGCCGGCGCCCGGGCAGACCTCCGACGGATCGCAAAGATCTCCGGATCCGATGCGGCAGGTCGTGCCGGTCAGCGCGAACGAATCGGTCGGACACATCGCGCCGGCAGCACCGGTACAGGTTTCACTCGGGTTGCAGACGTCGCCGGTGCCGGCGCGACACACTGTTCCTGCGGGCGTCACGATATCGGCAGGACACGTCTGGCCGGGAGTGCCGGTGCATGTTTCGTTCGGATCGCACGAATCGAGCGATCCGATGCGGCATGCCGTTCCTGCTCCGAGCACGGTGTCGGCCGGACACGCGACGCCCGCGCCGGGACACACTTCGTCCGGGTCGCAAAGATCGCCGGAGCCTGGGCGACACGTCGTCAGCGGCAGCGCGAACGAATCGGTCGGACACATCTGGCCTGGCATGCCCGTGCAGAACTCGCTCGGATTGCAGACGTCGCCGGTGCCCGCGCGGCACACCGTCGTCGACGGCTCGACGACGTCTGCCGGACAAGCCTGACCGGCGACACCCGTGCAGGTTTCGCTCGGATCGCACGAATCGAGCGAACCGATGCGGCACGTAACGCCGGCCAGCGTCACGATGTCTGCAGGACACGCAAGGCCGAGTCCCGGACACACTTCCTCGGGATCGCAGATGTCGCCGGAGCCGGCGCGGCAAACCGTGAGCGGCGCTGCGAACACGTCGGTGGGACACGCGGCGCTCGCGCCGGTGCAGGTCTCGTCGGCGTTGCAGACGTCGCCGGTGCCGGTGCGGCAGACGGTGCCGGCCGTCTTGAACTTGCACGTGGCTGCGTCGCAGCACGTGTCGAACGGGAACTCGCAGTCTTCGCCGGCCTCGAGGATGAGGTTTCCGCAGACCGCCCACGCAGAAGCGGTTGGAAGGATGCTGGCGACCAGCAGGTTGTAGACCAGAACCGTAATCCGGAACGCGATTCGCGAGCGCATATGGCCCCTCCGCCGTACGCGGACCGACGTCCCGTCCCCTGGCAACGTCGGTCCGAAGCTGTCTGGCTCACCCCGCCGCGCACCCACCGTTGGATGCGCAGAGTAGTGGCCGTTCCCCTTGGACATCAATAGGAATACTGCGCCGCAAGCCGAAACTTACAGAAATCTAAGTGACGCATGTCTCTGAAAAACGGGGTCAGACACTGATTTCGGGAAAACGGTGTCTGTCCCCGATTTCCGAGCGACCGATCAACGCGACGCGTCGCGGTTACGGCCGGCGTCGCCCGTTTCCCCAGCCGCCGCCGCCGGGCGTCGCAACGACGATGGTCTCGCCGGGCGCGAGCGTGAGCGACGATTTGGACGCGATCCGGCGACGTCGCCCGCGCGCGTCGATGATCTCGTCGCAGCCGGCCGCTCCGTCTTTGCCGCCGCCGAGCCCCCACGGTCCGCGCGTCCTTCGCTCCGACAGAAGCGTGACCTCGCTTTCGACGAGCACTTCGACTTCACGCACGATGCCGTCGCCGCCGCGATGGGTTCCGCTGCCGCCCGAGCCGCGCCGCACGCCGTAGCGCCTGATGCGCATCGGGTAGTACGCTTCGAGCGCTTCGACCGGCGTGTTCCACGTGTTGGTCATGTGCGTCTGCATCGCGCTCGCGCCGTCGCCGCGCGGACCGGCGCCGCAGCCTCCGCCGACAGTTTCGTAGTACGAGAAATGCCGCCCGCGGATCGAGTCGTAGCCGCCGAGCGCGAGGTTGCTCATCGTGCCGCAGCTCGCAGCGGGAATCCGGTCGGGCAGCGCGCGCGCCAGCGCCTTGAAGATCACGTCGACGATGCGCTGCGACGTCTCGACGTTGCCGCCGGCGACGGCCGACGGGAACGTGCAGTCGACGATGCTGCCGCTGCGCGTGCGGATGCGCACCGGTTTCATCATGCCGCTGTTGGCCGGCACGTCGCGGCCGGCGACGCATGCGATCGCGTAGAACACGGCCGACGTCGTGATCGCGAGGTTCGCGTTGACGGGGCCGCGCACCTGGTCGCCGCTCGCGCAGAAATCGAAGACGAGGCTCGGGCTGTCGCGCTGGATCGCGACGCGCAGCGGGATGTCTCGCGCACCGGCGCCGTCGTCGTCGAGGAAATCCTCGGCTTTCCACAGGCCGCGAGGGAACTTCGCGATCAGCGCATTCACGAGGCGGTGCGAGTAGGCCTGCAACTCGCGCATCGCGAGCGCGACTTCGCGTTCGCCGAAACGCCGCACGAGGTCGATGGTGCGTGCGGCACCGGCGCTCAGCGCGGCGATCTGGGCTTCGAGATCGCCGAGCCGTTCCTCGGCGACGCGCGTGTTGGCGAGAAACAGCTCGCGCGTCTCGCGCACCCACTCGCCGCCGCGCACCAGATGCACCGGCGGAATGCGCAGGCCTTCCTGGTGAATGTCGGTCGCGAGAGCCATCGAGCCGGGTTTGCCGCCGCCGATGTCGGCGTGATGCGCGCGGTCGGCGACGTACGCGAACGGCCTCGGCCCGCGCCCGGTGAACACCGGAGCGACCAGCGTGACGTCGGGCAGATGGGTTCCGCCGGCGTACGGATCGTTGAGGATCACGATGTCGCCGCGCGCGAACGTGCAGCGGTCGAGCGCCGCGCGCACGGCGAGCGGCGTCGAGCCGAGATGTACGGGAATGTGCGCCGCGTGCGCCAC
Organism: Candidatus Limnocylindrales bacterium; assembly: GCA_035571835.1. NCBI lineage: Bacteria > Bacillati > Chloroflexota > Candidatus Limnocylindria > Candidatus Limnocylindrales > Candidatus Limnocylindrales bacterium. The sequence continues at coordinate 133,511 of DATNBU010000037.1, forward strand.
CATCTGCCCGTCGGCATCGAACAGCGCGCACGAAAAGTCGCGCCGCTCCTTGATGTTCGGCGACATCGACGCCGACTGCAGCACGACGCCCATCTCCTCGCTGACGCCGGTCAGGCGATTGGCGAACAGCTCGAGGTCGACTGCGGAAAGTCGCGGCATCGTCACTCCGGAGAAAGCACGAGGTTGAGGTCGGCGTCGACTGCGGCGGCCCAGCCCGGCGCCACCACCGTGGTCGAGCTGTATTCGACGACGACGGCCGGCCCGCGAAGGCGCATGCCGGCGGCAAGCGAATCACGCGCGTAGATCGCCGTTGGGCGCGCTTTTGCCGCGAACACCACCGGCAGGGTTTCGAGCACGCGAGGTTTGCTGCGCGCCGTCGTCCGTGTGCGCGTCCGCCCGGCGCCGCGCCGCACGTTCGATTGCGCCGCGCCGCTCGCGCCGCTTACGCGAAGGCCGACGACTTCGAGTGGCAGCTTTGCGTCCGCACTGTGGAAGAGCGCGCGATGCACGTCGTCGAAGCGCCGGCGGAAGTCCGGCGTCAGCGGAACTTCGAGCTGGATCGACTGGCGCAGGTACCGTGCGCGCACGAATACCGTGACGTCGATGTCGCGTGCGACGACGCCTTCGCGAGCGATTTCGCGTCGCAGCGCCGTGACCGCCTTTGCAGCGCGCGCTGCGAGCGTGCGCGCCGACGGGTCGACGAGCAGCGCCGGCACGATGCGGTCGACGACGATGCGCCCGTCGAGGATGCCGATGGCGGACAGCAGGCCCGGATCGGCCGGCACGAGGATCTCGCCGAATCCCATCTCGGCCGCCATGCCGCATGCGTGCAGTCCGGCGGCCCCGCCGAACGGAAACAGCACGGCGGTACGCGGATCCTGCCCGCGCTGCACCGTGATCGTGCGGATCGCGCGCTCCATGTTGCCTTCGACGACGCGCACGACGCCTTCGGCTGCTTCCTCGATCGTGCGGACGCGCATCGCGCGTCGCAGCCCGTCGAGCGCGCGGCGCGCGCGTGCGACATCGAGCGACATCGTGCCGCCGAGGAAATGCGCCGCCGGAAGGCGTCCGAGCACGACGTTGGCGTCGGTCACGGTCGGCTCGGTTCCGCGCCCGTAGCAGGCCGGCCCGGGATCGGCGCCTGCGCTCTTCGGCCCGACGCGCAGCGCGCCGCCGTCGTCGACGTACGCAATCGATCCGCCGCCGGCTCCGACCGTATGGATGTCAATGCACGGGACGCGCAGCGCGAAGCCGCCGATCCACGTGTCCACGCGCCGCGGAGGCTCGCCGTCTACGAACGCGACGTCCGTAGACGTGCCGCCCATGTCGACGGTGACGATGCGGGCGATCTTTCGACGGGCGGCGACGGCAGCTGCGGCGGCAACTCCGCCGGCCGGTCCGGAAAGCATCGTGCGCACCGGTTCGCGCGCGGCTGTGGCAAAACCGATTGCACCGCCGCTCGACTGCATCACGCGGAAACGGCGCGCGCGGCTTCTGGTAGCAAGGCTTTCGAGATGGCCGGCAACTTTCGGCTGCACGTAGGCGTTGGCGACGGCCGTGCTCGTGCGCTCGTATTCGCCGGAGGTCGGCGAGACTTCGTGCGAAAGCGTGACCGGGATCCCGAGCGCCGCCAGCGCGTCGCCGAGTTTCGTTTCGTGCGCCGGACGAACCGGCGAGTGCAGCAGGCAGACGGCTGCGGCCTCGGCCTTAAGGCTGCGGACAGCCTTTACGACCCGGCGGACTTCGGCGTCTTCGAGGGCGTGCTCAATGGTTCCGTCGAACAGCACGCGCTCGTGCGCGCCGAGGCGCAGCTCCGGCTCGACCAGAGGCTCGGGCCGGCGCGGCTCGAGGTCGTAGAGATCGGGCCGCGCCTGGCGCCCGATCTCGATCACGTCCTCGAAACCGCGGGTGGTGACGAGCACGGTGCGTGCGCCGCGCCGCTCGAGCATCGCGTTGGTGGCAACCGTCGTCCCGTACGTGAACAGGTCGGGCTCACGCTCGCCGAAGAGCTGCGCGAATCCGGCGAGCACCGCGCGCGCCGGATCGGCCGGGGTCGACAGCAGCTTGAGGCGTCCGCGCGTGACGACGCCTTTCGCATCCACGTCGCGATAGACGATGTCGGTGAACGTGCCGCCGGTATCCACGCCGATCGTGAGCGTCGGTTTGCGAGTTGTCGGCACCTGAGTCTTCCGGAAGCGGCCGCGAACGATGGCAGCGGACCGACCGGCACGCAACCGGCTCACAGAATCGGGGTCAGACACTGGTTTTCAGAAATCCGGGACAGACACTGAAATCGCGAAATCGGGGACAGACACTGATTTTCCGAAATCAGTGTCTGTCCCCGATATGACGAAATCGGTGTCTGTCCCCGATTTCCGTGCGTGGCTGCGGGATCGGGAGCGCGGCGAAGTGACCCGCGCTGCGTCTCGTGTTTGAATCGGCCCCTGGTGGCAGGGCGGCGCACCAACGCCGGCCTTTTCACCGTACCCGTCGAGCTCACAGTGCGGACTCTCCCTCGAACCACCGCTGCGCTGATCGCGTGGCTCTGTGCCGGACTGCCCGCGACGCATGCCGCTGCTGCCGACCAGTTCGCGTACACGATGCGCCGCGAAGTCCATGCCATGGACCTGCGCACCGGCGGCGAGGTTCCGTTCGCAAGCGAGAAAGTCGGCGCCGACACGCACCGTACGCTCGGCGTGACCGGCCGCGTCGCGATCGCGCGCCGCATGACGCTCGTCGAGGACGGCGGCCAGGTGTTCGTCTACGCGATGCTTCCCGAAGCCCTCGCATCGAGCGAGCGCGATCTCGACGTCCTCATCGACGGAAAAGACGGCATGAAGGTGCGCGGCAGCATCCACTTCACGCCGGGCGGCAGCCGCCGCGTCGCGCGCCTGTTCGTGCTACCGGATCTCGTGCCGGGGCCGGCGCTCGTTGAAGTTCACGTGCGCGGCGTGCACGTCGCCGAGTGGCAGGAGATCGTGACCGAGGAGATCGACGTCCCGGCCAAGGGCCGTCTGCATTTCGGCTACACGCTCGAAGGCTCGACCGGCAAATCGCCGCCGGTCGAGCTCGTCGTCGAAGCGCGGCCGGCAAAGAACGAGAAAGGCATGCAGCCGGTCACGCTTCTGAGCACGAGCGTCTCCGGCGGAAGGTCGGGCAAGTGGGAGGACGAGACCAAGGATCTCGGCAGGCTTGCGGGTCATCGCATACAGCTCGCGTTTCGCAGCCGGCCGGCTGGAGATGCCGCTGCGGGCGCGCCGGGCATCGTGTGGGGAGCGCCCGCGATCGAAGTCGACGAGAAACGGCGCGCGTATCCGCTGATCCTCGTGGTTTCGCTCGATTCGCTGCGCGCGTCGGAGGTCGGGCTCTACTCCGGCAGGACCACCGCGCCTTCTCTCGGCAGCTTGTTCGGAAAGAAGAGCGCGGTCGGTGACGCAACGCCGTTTCTCGACGATTTCTTCGGCAGCCGGGGCGCGGTGATGACGCATGCGCTCACGCAATCGGTCACGACGCTGCCGTCACACTTTACGCTGATGACCGGGCTCAGCCCGATGTCGCACGGCGTCGTCGACGAGACGCACACGCTCGGGCCGGGTGTCGCGACGCTCGCGCAGGTGCTGCGCGAGAGCGGCTGGCATACCGCCGCATTTACCGAAGGCGGAGCGCTCGCCGGCGAGCTCGGCTTCCGCCGCGGCTTCGACCTTTACGACGAAGGCAGCTCGACCGAGATCGAGCCGTCGACGTCCGATGCCATCGAGCGTGCAAAGCACTGGCTCGAAGATTACAGCGGCATTCCGCTGTTCGTGTTCGTGCACACGTATGCGACCCGTCCGGTCCACGGCGGCGTCGACGGGACGGCGGATCCGAAGATCCGCAAGGATCAGCTCGCGGCGTACGCCGAGCAGGTGCATCGCGCCGATGCGGCGCTGAAAGGGCTGTTCGAATCGCTCGACGGCCGTATCGACGAGGATCACGCGCTCTACGTGGTGACGTCGGGCCACGGTGAGGCGTTCTTCGAGCACGGCGCGGTCGGCCACGGCACCGAGCTTTACGACGAAGCGGTACGTGTGCCGCTCATGCTTCGCGGAACCGCAATCGAAGAGACCGGCAAGCAGAGCCTCCTCGTCGGTCTCGTCGATGTCGCGCCGACCATTCTGGAACTCGCCGGCGTGCGTGCGCCTGCCGGAATGCAGGGCCGTTCGTTCGCGCCGCTTCTCGAGGCGGGGCGCAGCGTGCTTGCCGCGCCTCGTTTCAGCGAAGCGCGGCGCCCGGTGCGGCTTACCGACAAGGGCCAGCTCATGCTGTGGGGACCGCCGTCGTACGCGATGTGCGATGGGACGCGCAAGCTCATCTGGAACGCCGGCGCGGGCGATACGTACGAGGCGTTCGATCTCGCGCGCGATCCCGACGAGCAACGAAACCTGGTGACGGTGAGCTTTTCGCCAGAGTGGGCAACGCGAATGGCCGCAACGCTCCGTAACTATCCCGCAACAGCCGCGCGCCACGCGCGCCCCGGCGGCAAAGCCAACCTCTCGCCCGCCAACCGCTCCCGCCTCGAGTCCCTCGGCTACGCCCGCTGAAAAAATGTACCGCTGAAAAAATGTACCAGGTACATTTTAAAATCGCGCGTAAAAACAGGGGCCGGGCATGGCTTCGGAGTAATTGTGCCGGTTGGATTTTTCGCGTAGACGCGCAGTGTCATGAGCACTCAAGCAATCAACTTTACGCGCGGAGTTCCGGCCACCGAATCGTTTCCCGTCGATGAGCTCATCGATGCGGCGTCCGCGGTACTCAAAGAGCACAGCGCGAGCGTGCTGCAGTATGGTCCTGCGCTCGGCTTCCTGCCGATGCGCCAGTGGCTCGCCGAATGGCAGGGCGTGACGGTCGACCAGGTGCTGACCGGCAACGGCTCGCTCGAGCTGATCGAGTTCCTGTGCCGCCAGATGATCCGTCCGGGCGACTGCGTCTTCACCGAAGCGCCGACGTACGACCGCACGATCACGCTGCTGCGCCGCCACGGCGCCGAAGTCGTCGGCATCCCGCTCGAAGCCGATGGCCCGGACATCGCGGCGCTCGAGAAGGCGCTGTCGAAGCACGTACCGAAGTTCTTCTACGTGATTCCGGATTTCCAGAATCCGTCGGGCGCGACGTGCTCGGCCGCCAAGCGCCGCCGCCTCGTCGAGCTCGCCGACGAGCACGGCTTCCTGCTCGTCGAAGACGCGCCGTACCGGCTGCTGCGTTACCGCGGAACGCAGGAGCCGACGCTGTTCGAGCTCGCGCCGCACCGCACGCTGCACATGAGCTCGTTCACCAAGTTGATCGCACCCGGCGTGCGCATGGGCTTCATGCTCGGCGAGCCCGAGGTACTGAAGAAGATCGGCAAGATCGCCGAGGACACGTACATCTCGCCCGGCTACGTCGCGCACGGAATCGCGTACGAGTGGTGCCGCCGCGGCCTTCTCACACCGCAGATCGAGCGGCTGAAGAAGCTCTACGCGCCGCGCCTCAGCGCGTGCCTCGAAGCCATCGACAAGTACATGCCGGACGCCGTGGCCACGCGGCCGGACGGCGGATTCTTCCTGTCGATCACGCTGCCGCAGGGAAGCTCGACGACGAAGGTGCGCGAGTCGGCCGTCAAGCGGCAGCTCAACCTCGCCGATGGTCTGGCGTTCTTTCCGAACGGCGGCGGCGAGAGGTTCCTCAGGCTTCCGTACTGCGCGCTGTCGCCTGCGGAGATCGACGACGGCATCCAGCGGCTCGGCGAGTCTGTAAAGGAAAGCGCCGGCAACTGACGCCTGCCGCCGGCACGATGGCCGACGCGATCGCGTGCGATCGCTTGCCGCTCGATGTGCGGAGCGCCTAGCGCCCGAAGCTGCGCGCGAACAGCCCTTCGATCGCGCGCTTGCCTTCGTCGTTGAGAAATCGCGTGCCGGTTCCCGTGAACTCCGGATGCCGGATCACGGGATCCGCGCTTTCCTTCCACGCGGCCTCGTCCCAGCGAAACCACCCGCCGCGTTCCTGGTCGAACACGAACAGAGGCTTGTTGCAGAGCTTCGCAAACTCCGCGCCCCAGCCGGTGCCGCCTTTGACGGTCGCGTCGTCGAGGATTTTTCCGACGACGTAGATCTCCTGGCCGCTGTTCACCTGGTGCCAGATCGTCTGCAGGACTTTCTTGAACAGCGTCGTGTCGTGGAACTGGCGATGCATGAGGTTGCTCACGTAGGCGAGGCTCACGTCGCCGCGCTTGAGCTCGCCGTGCGTCAGCACGCGGATGCCGCGCGTGCGGGCATCCTTGTGGCCTTCGAACGTGAAATTGACCTCGTCGATTCCGTAGCGCTCGGCGGCAGCTCCGAATTCCGACTCGGCGCCCTGCGCGGCGCCGCTGTAAAGCGTGCATTCGTCTCGATTGAGCGGTGCGGTCATGCCGAAACCTCACAAGGCTGGAGTGCGGCGCACGCTATGATCGCCGCTTCAGAAACGCCACCTGTCCGGAGGAAAGCCGACGCGGGCACCGCGACAGCCGGCGATCGCGTCACTCGAGCCGCAACAGAACCTCCGGCAGCGGAAGGCTTTCGTTCAGATCGGAATCGACCGCGGCGCCGACGGTGATCGAAACGGGACCGTCGCCCGTAGCGTCATGACGCCGATAGATCCGGCAGCGCACGAGTGGTGACGGTCCTTTGTGCGCGTGGATCGAAAAGACGGCAACATCGAGAGCTCCCTCGCGGGCGATGCCCACGACGTAGGACGCCCGGTTCCCGATCAGCTCGCAATGTCCCTGATGATAGCCGAGGTCGAAATCGAGCCCGCGGCTGCGCGCATCGATGTCGAACTGCAGATACTGGAACGCGCGCGAATCCTTGAGGGTGAACGTCGCCCACTGTCCGACGGGGCACTGGCGCACGACGTCGAGCCCGGACGACAGATGCAGCACGTCGAGCGCGTCGTCGGTCGCAACCCGGCCGCTGCCGTCGATGTCGCATCGCTCGAGATTGCAGCCGCTCGACAGATCGACCGCGTAGCGTATGACGGAAAGCGCGTCCGAAGCGGATACCGTGCCATCGGCATCAGGATCGCCGCAGATGTTGTCGAGCTTGCAGTCCGGCGTGCACGCCCCGCCATAGCGTACGCCGTCCGGATCGTCGCAATCTTCCACGCCGATCCACACGCGGCCGTCGCCGCAGACCGCCGGCAGGCACTGTTCGGTGCACGCGTCGATCTCGAGACTGTTGCCGTCGTCGCAAAGCTCGACGCCCGAACGCAGAACGTGGTCGCCGCAATACGTAAATCTGCAATTTTTGCAGCCGTCGGTCGGATCGAAGTTTCCGTCGTCGCACTGCTCGCCGGCGTTCACGTATCCGTCACCGCAGGAGACGGGCTGGCAGCTTCCCGGGCAGTCGTCGCTCTCTTCGCCGTTGCCGTCGTCGCATGCCTCGGTCCAGACGTCGCGCTCGCCGTCGCCGCAGCGCGACAGTCCGCAATTGGCAGAACAGGTGTGATTATCGATGAGCTCGAGGCCGTCGCACTCTTCGCCTTCTTCGACGACTTCGTTACCGCACGACGCAGGCATGCAGTCGGAGTTGCAGCCGTCGCCGTCGATCGCATTGCCGTCGTCGCATTGTTCTCCGATCTCAACGGTGCCGTTGCCGCACCGCAGACCAGCCACCGCAACATGAACTTCGGCTTCCTGAGAGTTCCAGTACCACATGGTCTCCGCCGGCAGAGTGCTCCACGCCACGGTCCAGCGGCCGGCCGAGTCTCCGGCAGCGAATGGTGCAAAATCCTGCCGTTCGTCATGGGAGGCAGCCGGATCGACCGGCGTAGGAGCGGTCCAGCTCAGGCCGTCATCTGCAGAGATCGACGATACGATGTAGGCGGGCGCGCCCCGGCGCCATCCGAGCGAAACGCGCGAAGACCAGACGGCCAGGACGTGTCCTTTGCCATCGGTCGCCAGCGACGGAGTCAGGTCGTCGCGGTCGTCGTCTTCGACGTAGGCGCCGAGCGGCTGCGGCTCGCCCCAACTCTGACCGTTGTCGCCGGATCGCGAGAAGTAGATGTCGCTGTCGGTGCCGTACTGCTCACCCGGCAATTCTTCTTCCCATGCCACGAGCCAGGCACCGGAGGCCGTTGTTGCGAGAGACGGTCCTCCGTAGGCAAACCAGTCCGGACGCCGAAGCGGATCGGCGGACCCCGGCGGCGTGATCGGATGGAGAACCCACGGAGACGCGGCGTCCGCGGCGCGCGCGACTCGAAGAGCGCCGTCATGTTCACCGCGCCACGCAAGGCCCCAACTGCCGTCGGCCCCGCTTGCCGCGACGAGCGGGTGGCGCGATCCGATATCCTCCGTGAATTCACTGCCGCCTAGAACAACTTCCTCGGACCATACTTCAGCGCCTTCGGTCCACGTTCGACCGTCGTCAAAAGAGTAATAGACGATGATGCTCGTCTTGCGATTGTTGTGGCAGCATTCGGGTGGCGTGTCGGTCTGGACAAGCTCACTCTTGATCGAGGCCACGATCCAGTTTCCGTTGCCGTCGGAAGCAACCGCAGCCTGGTGATACTCCGAGTTGCAGTTCCCACACAGGACCGTGCTGATCGCGGTATCGTCGGACCATGTCCTGCCGAAGTCGCTCGATCGACGACTGACCAGATGTTCCGCCTGGCCAAGTTCGTAGCCGTCGTCTGTCCTGGCCGATTGCCGGTATAACTCGACTGCGACCGTGGTGCCGGCGCTCGAAACGCCATCCCATGGCGCCGAGGAGACGATCGCGTCCGCCGGCAATGCGCTGTCCGATGCCGGTGCCCACTGCTGCCCCGCATCGCGCGATGCGTACAGCGAAGACACGCCGAGACCGGTGTCGCTGTACCTTCGCACCTGGCGCCAGCGCCGCAGAAGCAGCGCGCCGCTACCGTCGTCCTTGAGGCTGAACAGGCTGGTGTCGAAGGTTGGCGCTTCAGGAACGTAGCTGCGACCGACGGTGCGCACGTGATTGAAGATCGGCGCATCGACCGACGCGAAAGCAGTGGTGGGATCGGAGCCGGCGCGTGCGGGCGAGCACGCGGCGATCACCAGGACGGCCGAAAGCGCCAAAAGAAACGATGCGTAACTCCGAAGCATTGCGGAGGCGAATCTATGCTTTCGGTCACAGTTGCAGCAAACCGGAGTACGGATCGTCCGTGACGGCACGTTACTTTGAACGAACAAAGCTTTCCTGCGAACTGATCGAAGCGAATGATGCAGGAGTGAGCGCCGTGTTGTGAGGACAGCTCAACTGCAGAGCAAGCTGGCTTCGAACTACTCGCAGCCGACCGGCTCGTTGCTTTCGTCGACGCCGTTCGGACGCACGCCGTAGATCGGCAGCGGACATCCGCGCTCGAGTGCACCCAGATCCGGCGCCGCGCCCTGGAAGTGATCGGTGACGCCGGGAAGCACCGTGCCGGCATCGACGGCGTTCGATGCAGCGTCGAGAGTCACATCGGCCGGGCTCAGCGTGAGCGTGTACGACGAAGGCGCGGCAAGACCGTTCGCGAAGATCGGCTCGGCGAGCAGCGTGCCATTCGTTTCCATCCCGCCGGCCTGCATCGCTGCGAAACTCGCGAAGCTCACCAGATCGCCCGGAGGAAGCCGGAAGCGAAACGCTCCATCGGGATAGTAACCGTCCGAATCGAACAGGCCGCCAACGATGAGCGCGGTCCAGTCCACCGCCCGACCGGGAAGCATCGACGGCCCGATGAAGAGGTTGTTGCGGACTTCGAAGTTGTGACTGGCCACTTCGGTGTACACGTGCAGCTCTTCGTCAGAAGTCACGAAAGTGTTGTTGTACGCGAGCACGCCGCTCGGACCGAACTCCTGGCCGTTCCCGTGAAACTTCATCTGCTCGTCGGCGATGTTGACGACGACGTTGCGCAGCGCATACGCAGGCCCGCCGTAGATCGGCTGGAAGCTGATGGTCGAAAACGTATTCGTGAAGCGGTTGCGCCACGCACGCACGTTGCCTTCGCCGCCGTCGAGCTCGACGCCGTTGTCGTATGCCGACAGCACTTCGTTGCCGTAGAAATCAACGGCGCGCGCGCCCGGCAGCTCGGTCTTCATCGCATCGCCGAAGCCGATGATCTGGTTGTGGCAGACCACGTGGCCATGGCCCTGCACGTTGATCCCGTCGTCGTTCGCGTTGTCGCCGCCGTTGTCGGTGTAGACCTCGGGCCACACGAGGCGGCCTTCGAGCACGTTGTCGCAGATGTAGAAGTCGTACTGGACCTCGCGCGTGGCGATGCCGAGCGTCGTGTCGATCGTGTGCACCCTGCGCACGACGTCTTCCACCGCGCCGGCCGTCTGGAAACGCAGCGCGCGGCTCGCGTTGCGCAGCGTCAGGTTCTCGACGTGCACGTAGCTGCCGTAGACCTCGAGCACGTTGCAGCCGGTACAGCCGCCGCCGTCGAGGATGGTTCCGTCGCGGCTGGTGCCGCGGACCACGATCGGATTGTCCGCCGTTCCGCCGAAGTCGAGCACGAAAAGCCCGTTGTACGTGCCGTCGGCGAGCGTGATGACATCGCCGGCGGTTGCGGCATCGAGTGCCGCCTGAAGCTGCGTCGCATTGCTGACGGCAACGGAGTGCGGCGAGACCGGATCGGCCGGAACCGCGCGGGTCGTCGCCGTGAGCGTGATCGTGTCGTCGACCGGGCCGTCGGCGTCGACCATGTGAAGCTCGAGCTCGTATTCGGTCGCGGGCCGAAGGTCGAAGATGCTGCCGGCAAACTGCTCGACGATGACGTTGTCGTCTCCCGACGGCACGGTCTCTGGCAGCACGCGCAGCAGCGGCAGCGCGTCGTTCCACGTGAGCGCGCCGGTTTCGCGATAGCGAAGCGAAACGGTCGCGTCGCGGTCCGCGTCGCCCGTGATCGGAAGCTGCACGCCGAGCGCCATCAGCGTGGGCCTGTCGAGCACTGCGGTTCCCGCGTGAAGCACCGGATCGGGACACGGATAGAACGCTTCGTTGCGTGCATCGAGCCGGTCGATGGTATCTTCGCAAAGCGCGACGAGCGCCGCCGAATCGAGGCACGACGGGCAGGTGCCCGCGACGAGCAGCCGCGACGTGACGGTGGCGTATTTCGAGCGCGCCTTGTTCTCGCAGCCTTCTTCGTCAAACGGCGGATCGTGCAGCGTGAGGCCCGACGACGCGGCTTTCTGATGGCACTTGACCACCGACTTCGCGAGCTTGGACAGGGAGAGACTGACGCGTCTCGTGCACGCGAGCGCATCGCTCGTAGCGGGAACGCTGCCGGCGTCGTCGCCGGACGGATCGAGCGACGCACCGCTGGTCGCGTCGCAGTACACATCGGCGCCGCGCGCATCGAGAGTGGTTTCGAGCGACGACGCTTCGCCTGACAGCAGCGACGGCACCGTGCTCGACGCGCATCCCGAGCTCGCCTCGAGATCGCCGACCGCGCCGTCGAGAGCCGTGAGCGCATCGGCCTCGCACGCCTCTTCGTCGAACGACGACGGGTTGCCGAGGACGACTTCCGAATAGCGCGCGGCAGCGAGAGCGATATGGCACTTGCCGATCGCGCTCTCGAGCTTCGAGTAGGCGCCTGCCGCCGAATCCGAGCAGCGGCGAACGTCGGAACCGAGCGGCACGCATCCACTGTCGTTGCCGCCGAACGGCTCGCCCGGACCAGGGCCGGGTGCAGCCGATGAAACCGCAGCGGCCAAAGAAACCGCAGCACTGAGCGCGAGTGAGAATGCGGCGAGACGTGCCGCCGGCCAACGTGGTGAAAACATATGCTGGCGCTCCCCCGCCATCGCGCGACCCTATCGATCAGCGGCGTACCAGGCAACGGACTTTCGACGCACTACCGCCGAATGGCGCGGCCGCGCGCACGCAAAGAAAAGCGAAAAGACGTTCAGGGCGGCGTTATCCGGCGGTGATCGAGACGTCTTCGGCGCGGATCGCCGGCACGAGCGCAGAGCCGCTCATCTCCTGGCGCTCGCGCGAGATCGCCGAGATCTTCGTCAGGAGCTCGAAGACGTTTCCCGCGATCAGCACTTCGCGCACCGGCCTGCGCTCGCCGCTTCCGACAAGGAACCCGTTCTTGACCACGCCGGAGAAATCGCCGGTCACTGGGTTGGTGCTTCCCGAATAGCGTCCGACCCAGATCGCGCGCTCGCCGGACGCGACGAGATCGGCCATCGCGGTCTGGCCGGCGTCGACTTCCAGGCGGTGATGCCCGACCATCGGAAGCGAGCCGACTCCGCCTGCGGCGTTGCCGGTGCTGCGTGCACCGTGGCCGGCGGCAACCGCTTCGTAATGGTTGAACAGGAAGCCTTCGAGCACGCCGGCCGAAACAAGAGGGCGGCGAACGATCGGCATTCCTTCGCGGTCGAATGCGCTCGAGTTTGCGCCGCCGGGCAGGCGGCCGTCTTCCCAGATCGTCAGCATCTTTGCGGCAACGCTCTGGGAAATCTTCGAGGCAAGAGGGCTGCGGCCTTTGCGAACGCTGTCGGCGCACATCGCGCCGATCAACGTCGGCAGCAGGAACTCGGTGACCGCATCCGGCGACAGCACGATCGGGCCGCGGAAGCTTTCCCCTTTGCCGGCGCCGAGCCCGGCGACGCATTTTTCGACGAAGCGCCGGCACGCCTGCGTGATCTCGGCATTGAACCCGAGCCAGCGGCGGCTGGTTGCGCTGTCGTAGTCGAAGCTGGCGACATCGTCGCCGTCGACCGCCATGCCGAACGTGCTCGCGTCGAGCGTGCTGTCGGATTCGCTTGCAGAAATACCTGTTGTCGATGCCAGCGCACGCGCGGAAACCGATGAAGAGACCGAGCCGGAATCAACGCGCACGCGCGGGTCGAGCTCGCGAATCCGCGCGAGCATGTCGGCGGCCATCGTGGTGACTTCGGTGCTGCCGAGCTTTTCGACGGCCGCGTCGTAGATGCCGTCGACGCGCGTGATCGCAGCCGGCTCGGGCAGATCGAAGAACGGATCGGCCGGATTGACGCGTGCCTGCGCGACGGCTTCGGCCGCGCGCTCGGCCATCAGCGAGGGCTCGAGATCGTTGGCCGTGACGAAACCCTGCGACGATCCGACGATCACCCGCAGGCCGTAGAGCGTCTCTTCGCCGCTCTGCACCGTGTGGACGGCGCCGTTTTCGATGTGCGTCTCCGAGTTGCGGCCCCACGCGGCAGCAGCCTCGGCCTTGTCGGCGCCCGCCTTGCGCGCGAGCTCGAGCAGCCGGTGGCAGAGGTCGAGCAGATTCTGTTCGTTCACGCTGCGTGTTCCTTTTGCGGTTTACTGTTCGCCGCCGAGGAGCGCGCGGCAGCGGATGTACGGACCGCCGGCATCGACCTTGGCCGGCTGGCCCTTGCCGCAGTAGCCGGCACCGAGATCCCAGCGGAAATCACTCGAGACCGCGTCCACGCTGGCGAGCACGTCGAATGCGATTCCGGAAAGCGTCACGCCGCGCAGCAGCTCGGTCTTCTTGCCGTCGCGGATGCGCCACGCTTCCTGCACGCCGAACATGAACTCGCCGGTCGCATCGGCCTGCCCGTTCCGCGGCCCGTCGAGAAGATATCCGTCCTTGGTCGTCGCGATCATCTCTTCGAGCGACTGCGTGCCGGGCGCGAGGTACGTGTTGCGCATGCGGATCAGCGGCTGGTCCGAGTATTCCCACGCGCGCGCGTTGCCGGTCGGCTCGACGCCGTAGCGCGCGGCGCTCTCGCGGTTGTGAAGGTACGAGACGAGGATTCCGTTCTCGATGATTGTCGTGCGGCCGGCGATCACACCTTCGTCGTCCACCGGAATGGTGCCGCCGGCACCGATGTAGTGCTCGGAGACGCCGCTGTCGCACAGCGTAACCAGATCGCTCGCCACGCGCTGGCCGATCTTGCCGGCCGCAACCGAACCCGCCTGAACGAAGTCGGCTTCGACCGTGTGGCCGATCGCCTCGTGCACCAGCAGGCCGACGATCGACGGAGCAAGGATCACGGTCGTGCGCCCGCCGTCGGCGTGGCGCGCCGACAGCAGATCCTGTGCGACTTTGGCCGCGCGTTCGGCGAGAGCTTCGCCGGTCGCGCTGTGGAACAGGCAGTCCCAGCCGCCGGTTGCGCCGACGGCTTCGTTGCCGGTCGAAAGCTGTCCGTCTTTTTCGGCAACCGCCGATACGCGAAGCTCGGGGCGCACGAGCCGGAACGCCGCGCGCGCTCCGTCGGTCGTCACGATCGCTTTTTCTTCGAAGATTTCGTTGTAGCTGCAGCTCGCCGAACGGATCGCCGACGATGCGCCGCGAACGCGAGCCTCGAGGCCGGTCGCAAGGCCGATCTTCTCTTCGAGCGTGCGCGCCGTAATGTCGGCGAGGCCCGGCTGATCGAACACGCCGCGCGCGAGCTGGCAGGCGGGCAAGTTCATGAAGTCGTGCTTGGAGCGCACCGCGCTCGCGATTGCTCCCGCGCGGGCCGCATCGACCGCACGCCGGATCGCATCGCCATCGATCGACCCGGTCGACGCGAATCCCCATCCGCCATTCTCGAAGACCCGGACACCGACGCCTTTGCGATGGCGCGCCTGCGACCGTTCCACCTTGCCCTTGTCGACGCCGACGCTGCGAGAGGTCTTCGCGTGGTAACGAAGCTCTACAAACCCGCTTTGCGCCGCCGCAATCTCACTCAGAAGCTCTAGAGCATCATTCATGCCGGGGATTCTAACCATGCAAAAAAAGCGATCCACCGCTCCCGGGAAATGTCCTTTGCTCGTCCGGGATCTCCTGTGCGGGCCGGAAATGCCCTGTTCGAGCCGTGGGCATCAGGGTAGTTGCCTGCAATTTCGCCCTGGGCTAGCGGTCGCTGGTGAGCGACGCGCCCGAGAAGAAGAAAGACGTCAAGGTCCATGTACTGCGATGCCGGTCCGACTCGTGCCGCGCGCTGCTGCCGTTCGAAGAAACCGACGAGGGTCTCCTGCTCGGAAACATGATCGAAATCGCAACCCGCGAAGGCGATGCGGCGTTCTTTCCTTGTCCGCGCTGCGGTGGCCGCAATCTGGTCGAAGAAGTCGTGCATGAGGGCAAGAAAAGAACCCGCGTGACGGGCTTCGTTGCATCGTGACGCCTCGGGTGGCGGCTGACTTGCAGCCCGAAGTATTCCGCAAAGATCGCTGGCTGCGAGCCAGCGCGTATCATCTTGCCTCGTGGAGCTTTGCTGCGCTCGTCCTCGACGTGCGGCTGCGCTCGGCGGGCGCAACGACGCAGGCGACCGGCATCGCGGCGTTAGTCGTGATCGTCGGCGCCAGTCTGCTCACGTCGATGACGACCGAGCGGCGAGTCGCAAAAATGTTCGGGCCCGCCGGAGCGCCGCTGTTCGCCGGAGCCGGCCGCATGTGGCTCGTGGTGTTTGCGACGCTTACGTCGGCCAGCATTGCCATCGCTTCGGCGGGCCGCGTGGAGGCCGTGATGACGCTGTGGATGTTCGGCGTGGGAGCAGCGTTCCTGTTCTGGGGAAGAACGATCGGCTTCCGGTGGTATGCGGGCCTCGGCCTCGCGCTGATGGCTGCGGGCGCCGTCGATTCGTGGATGACCGCCGTCGGCGGACCGGTCGGGCTTCTGCGCCTCTTCGTGCTCGGTTTCGCGCTGCCCGCCGCAGCAATTCTCACCAATCGCCGCTACCTCTGGCTCCGCTGAAAAATCGGGGACAGACACCGATTACGCGAAATCGGGGACAGACACCGATTAACCGAAATCAGTGTCTGTCCCCGAATAGTGGAAATCAGTGTCTGTCCCCGATTAACCCCGATTAAATAAAAACGGGACAGATCCGGTTTTGGTTTCCGGAGCTGTCCCGTTCTTTGTCGCGGGTCGGTGCGCGGTGAGTCCGGGGCTGTCCCGGGTTTCGATCAGTGAAGTGTGCGGACGCGGCGGTTGTCGGAGACGACGATGTCCTGGTTGAGGACGCTGCGGCGGACCGGCACGGGCAGGTTGGTCTCCATGATCCACGTGCCCTGAAGGCGCTTGCCGGAGAAGACCAGCTTCTGGCTGTCCGCCTTGGTCGAAGTCTCGTTCTTGTTTCTTGAAAGGTTCATGGCTCAGGTCTCCTCGGGTGGCTTGCGTTCAGTCACCGGGAGAGAAGCGATTTTCGTGCCTCTCGGGGGCCCTCCCCTAACTCATTGAATTCACAGTGATCGCTTCCGCAGCGATGAGGAAGGCCCGAACGCGCCCGAACTGACGTGTACAAACTCGTACGGGTGCCAATCGCGGCATTTTTCGACTCACGCGAGGGAGCGAAGCGCCAGCCCGGCGACCGCGGACGACCGCGCCCGGCCAGTCGGAACTTCAATGACCACGGAACACTGGGCTTCTTTTTTCAAGGAACGCCGTCATTCCTTCCTGATAGTCGTCGCTCCCGAAACAGTCCGCGACGAGCGTGCCGATTTCTTCCGAAGACAGGAATCCGACCAGACGCCGCCTCACGGCTAGCCGGACGTAGCGAAGAGCCTTCGGCGCCATCGTCGCGATCTCGGCTGCAAGGCTTCGCGTCTCGGTTTCGAGCTCTCCATGCGGGAAGCACCGATGCACGAGGCCGAGCTCGAGGGCCTCGCGGCCGCCGATCCGCCGTCCGGTCAGAAGCATGTCGAGCGCACGGGCTTCGCCGATTACCGCCACCAGCCGCTCAAGCCCATGGTGCGGATACGCAAGCCCGAGCCGGCCAGCGGGAATCGCAAGAAATGAGCGGTCCGACGCGACGCGAAGGTCGCAGCCGAACGCAATCAGCGATCCGCCGCCGACGCACGGCCCGTCGATCATCGCGACGCTCGGCACCGACAGGCGCGCGAGCGCTTCGAGCGTGCCGGTGCTGCCTTCGTCGTACTTGCGGGCCAGCTCGGGATCGGAGCGGTATTCGCGGAACTCGGTAATGTCGGCGCCCGAGATGAAGAAGCCGGCCGTGCCGCGGATGACGACCAGGCGGACGCCGTCGGTGCCGGCCAGCTCGTTCAGCTTGTCGGGCATGGCCTGCCACATGGCGCGCGTCATCGCGCCGCGGCTTTCCGGACGGTCGACGGTCAGCCAGCCGATCGGACCGTCGATTTCAGTGCGCAGGGATTCGGCAGTGGCCACAGCAACAGTTCTCCCAGGGGATTGGCGACGCGTTCCGCCGCCGCAGCGAGGCTTAACGACCGGCAGTTGCAGGCTCAACGTGACCCCGTCGCGTCAGCCCGAGGTCGTGTGCGGGACGGCGAGCGCCCCGCTGTCCTCGGCTGAGCGGCCGGATGCGCCGGTTGTGGGCGTCGGAATCGGCTGCTAGGACTGCCTGTCCGGCTGACCGGGATGGGCCCGGCAGGGACGAAGGAGACTATGGCGAAAGACGGGATCGAGGTGAACGGAGAGGTGGTCGAGAGCCTTCCCAATGCATTTTTCCGGGTGAAGCTCGAGAACGACCACACCGTCCTCGCCCACATCTCGGGCAAGATGCGCAAGTACTACATCCGCATCCTGCCGGGCGACAAGGTCAAGGTGGAGCTGTCGCCGTACGACCTGACGCGCGGTCGCATCACGTGGCGAGAAAAGAACGTCTGATGACCGTGCTGCCGGCCTCGCGGCCGGCCAGAAAGTAGGCGCAGCGCCGAGCGCGCCGACTTCGCGATGTACTGGGGAGTGGCCAAATTGGTAAGGCACCTGCCTCTGGAGCAGGGCATTGTAGGTTCGAGTCCTACCTCCCCAGCCACTTCTTCCTTCCGCTTCCATGGGCCGGCACGACGGGAATGTCGCGGTCCGGTCGTCTCTCGCGGGCAACCAGAATGATTTCGACGGATCCGGCACCGAAGACTCCCGCCCCGATTCGCGACGCTGCAACAGTGCTCGCGCTTCGCGATACCGAAGGCGGTCCGCAGGTCTTCATGGTCCGTCGCGACTCGCGCATGGGATTTCTCGGCGGCGCGCACGTCTTTCCGGGCGGCGCCGTCGATGCTGCCGACTGCGAGAGCGCGCTTTTTTCGATCACTTCCGGTTTCGATGAGGCCGGTCCTCTCGAGCGGCTGCACGCCGATCCGGTCCGCGCGCGCGGCCTTCTCGTCGCTGCGGCGCGCGAGCTTTTCGAAGAGTCCGGGATCCTGCTGGCTCGCACTTCTGCCGGCGACTGGATCGATCTGGATGAAGCTGCTCCGAGAACCGAACGGCTCGCCGCCGGCCGCGCTGCACTGTCGAATCGCGGCGGGGATTTCGGCGGTCTGCTTGCGGCCGAAGAGCTTCGCCTCGACGTAAGCGGCCTTCGCTTCTTCGCGCACTGGATCACGCCCGATCGCGAGAAGAAGCGCTTCGATACCCGCTTCTTCCTGGTGCGCGCTCCCGAACGTCAGTCCGCGCGTCACTGCGAGATCGAGTCGTCGGCAGGCGAATGGATCACGCCCGGCGGCGCGCTTGCGAGCTACCATGCACGCGAGATCGAGCTCGTGCCGCCGACCATCGCATCGCTCGAACGATTGTCCGAATACGCGAGCGTCGATGCGGCGCTCGCGGCTTTCGCCGTCGCCGACATTCCGTGCATCCTTCCGAAGATCCTTCTCGGTGAGGAGATCGTGATCCTGTATCCGGGCGACAGCGACTATGAATCAGGAGCGGCGATGGTGCCGGCCGGCCGGCCGGTCAACCGGCTCGTCATGCTCGACGGTCTCTGGCAACGGCCCTGATTACCGGCGATGCGCATCCGCTGGTCGGAATTCGAAAACATCTTCCGTGAATTCACGGAGCCTGCCGGCGGCGCGCTGTCGTTCTATCTCGAGGACGAGTCCGGCAACGTCGTGGCCGGGTCGGTATCGGATGACAGGCCGGCGGTCGCGCGACACCGGCTGACGATTGCCGAGCAGCACATCGCACGCCTCAACGCGTGCGGGAACGCCTCTCCGGAAACGGTGCGGCTTTGCTGGGCCGCGTGCGAGCGCGAGCTCGCGCATCAGCTGACGATCGGCGACATGGCGGACGCGACCGCGCGCCTGTGGCGTCAGACCAACGCACTGCTTCGCATGAGCGAAAGCACCAACCTTGCGCTCGAGCCGGGCCCGATGCTGAGCCGTGTGCTCGGCGTGCTTGCGCACGCGACCAATCTCGAGCGCGGCTGCGCGCTGGTGCGCGTTGCGGGCGCCACCGATTACACGCTGTTCGGGTTCGAGCACCCGCGCCAGGTTCCGGCGAGCGCGATCAAGACGCTCGAAAAGCTCGAAGACGATGTGACAATGCTTCCCGGCGAAGGCGATACGCGCGAAGTCCAGAAGGAGTGCGCGTCGCTTCTCGGCCGCCGCTCGCAGCTCATCGTCGTCCGCATCGCGACCGACAACGCGCGCTACGGATACCTGCTGGTTCCGTTCTCGGTGACGACGACGGTCAGCTCCGAGGACTTGAAGGTGCTCGGCGCCGCGACGCGCATCGTCGGAATCGCCGTCGAGAATTCGCATACACTGCTTCGCGAGCGCGAATCGATGCGTCTCGAAGTCGAAAACGAGATGCTCAGCAACCAGGCGCGCGAGATGGAAGAGATGCTTCACGTGGTCTCGCACGACCTGCGTTCGCCGATGACCGCGATCTACGGATTCATGCACATCGCGCTCGACGAGCTCGACGACCTGCGCACGTCGCTCGAGGATCTGCCCGATCACGAGGTTGCCACTCAGGGCACGCGCATCGCCAAGCCGCTCGAAGACGGCATTCGCAGCGTCGAGCGCCTGAACGGAATGGTGCAAAGGCTCCTCGACTTCTCGCGCATCGCGCGACTCGAGTATCATTTCGAGCCGCTCGAGATGTCGCGGCTCGTCGGCGACGTGGTCGATTCGCTCGGCTTCCATATGCGCGAGAAGGGCATCAAGGTTTCGGTCGGACCCTTGCCGAACACCGACGGCGACCGTGTCCAGGTCGAAGTGGTGTTTCGAAACCTCGTCGACAACGCCGTCAAGTACATGGGCGACGGCAAGCCGCGCGAAATCGAGATCGGCAGCCGCGATGAGGCCGGCGAGACCGTCTATTTCGTGCGCGACACAGGCATGGGCATGACCGCAGAGCAGTGCGGAAAGGCGTTCCTGCCGTTCCGGCGTTTTCGTGCGGACGCGGCTCCCGGCGAAGGCATCGGCCTGTCGTTCGTGCGCAAGATCGTCGAGCGTCATGGCGGCCGCATCTGGTGCGAATCGACCGAAGGCGTCGGGACGTCGTTTCAGTTTACGCTCAAGGCCGGAAGGGTCGGACGGGATATCGCTCTGAGCGCGTAGCTTCGCGATTTGCTTGTCGGCGCGGTTCGGGTCGAATGCGGCGGCCGCATCGCGTCGCGCGCTGGTTCAGGAGCGCGCGGTTTTCAGAGACGCGCTCATTTCAGAAGCGTGCCGTGTTTTCAGGAGCACGTCCGATTTTCCGGTGCCGGTTTTCAGGAGATAGAAAAGTGCCCGAGTTCGTCGCCGTCGAAGCCCCTCAAACTATCGAAGGCTGGTACACGCTTCACGACGTCTACACGGTCGACTGGTCACTGTGGCATGCGCTCGATGATCTGGAGCGCGAGCACGTCGGCAGCGAGCTTTCGAGCTGGCTCGAGGGTCTCGCGGCCTATCCGGAACGCGGCGATTCGAAGCTCTACAGCGTCGTCACGCAGAAAGGCGACCTCATGTTCTGCCACTACCGGAGCAGCCCGGCTGCGCTCAACGAGATCGAGCTCCAGCTTCGCAAGCTACGCATCTATGAGTTTCTTGCTCCGGCGTACTCGTACCTGTCGGTGATCGAGGTGAGCCTGTACGAAGTGCAGGCGATGGCGATGCGCCGCCTTTCCGATCGCGGCATTGCGCCGGGGACTCCCGAGCACGACGAAGCCCTGGCCAAGGAAATGGAAGTGCAGAAGGAGCGCATGAACGAGCGCCTATTCCGCAGGATCCCGCCGCAGCGCTACATCTGCTTCTATCCGATGAACAAGCGTCGCGGCGAGCAGGTCAACTGGTATGCGCTGCCGCTCAAGGATCGCCGCGCGATCATGCGCGGTCACGGATCGATCGGCCACAAGTACGCCGACGTCGTCACGCAGGTGATCGGCGGATCGACCGGTCTCGACGACTGGGAATGGGGCGTGAGCCTGCACGCCGAGGACCCGCTGTCGTTCAAGAAGCTCATCTACGAAATGCGCTTCGACCCCGCGAGCTCATGGTTCGCCGAGTTCGGCCCGTTCTATGTCGGCGTTCACATCGCCCCGACCGCCGTCGCCGCCCTGATGGAAGGAAGGCTTGAGTAAAAGGGGACAGGTACAATTAAAAAAACCGTTTAAAATCGCGGCGGCGTTGCGGCGCATAAAATGCGTGCGCGATTTTCCACGTGATTTTTAAATGTACCTGGTCCCTTTTTTCAGCGGCGCGCCGCTACGTCTTTCCAGTTTGTCATCAGTGCGCGTGCAGACGCGGTGTGCGTGCCGAGAACCTGCGTGCGGTTCTCGAGCTCGATCGCCGTGCGCAGCGTCGGGGCATCGATGTTGATTGCGAGAACCTGCTTGGTCGTCGAGACCGCATACTCGGAGTTTGCGCAGATCTCGTCGGCGAGCGCACGGCTTGCCGCGAGCAGCCCTTCGGCGGGAACGATGCGGTTTACGAGACCGATACGCAGCGCTTCGTCCGCTTCGATGAGACGTCCCGTAAGGCTCATCTCGTAAGCGTGACCTGCGCCGACCAGGCGCGGCAGCAGATACGAGACGCCAACGTCGCATCCGGATATCCCCAGCTTTACGAAGGCGACGCTGAAGCGCGCCGACGGCGCTGCGTAGCGAACGTCGCACGACAGAGCGAGCGCGAGCCCGCCACCGGTCGCAGCGCCGTTGACAGCTGCGATGAACGGCTGCCGAGCCTCGCGCATGCGCGGCATCAACGACGCGATTCGCTGCTGCACCGCAAGGCCGCCTTCGACCGAATCGAGGCCTTCGGTGATCGGCCACTTGCCGTGTTCCTGCAGATCGAGGCCGGCGCAGAAGCCGCGGCCTTCGCCGGTCAGGATGACGACGCGCGCCTCGCGGTTTTTTGCGAGGACGTCGAGGCACGAGTGCAGGTCGTCGATGAGGCCGGGCGACATCGCGTTCAGGCGATGCGGTCGCGTGAGCGTCAGTGTGGCGACGCTGCCGTCAAGGTCGAGGCGAAGGTCTTCGGTGCGGACGAGATCGGTGGGCATGCGCGGGTCCTCCGGCATCGGCTCAAAGCCGAAGGCCGTCGGCGAGTAAAATCGGCGGCGAAATGCGTGCTGCGGCGCGCTTCCTGCGCGTCGCCTGCCGGCGAGTGGACATCGGGCGACGAAGTGGCTAGCAGAAGGGCCTTCCACTGCTCGTTCGGTCGCATAGCTCAGCTGGTTAGAGCGCTCGCCTCACATGCGAGAGGTCCCTGGTTCGAATCCAGGTGCGACCACCATCTTTGATTCCCTGCACGTCCCGCGAAGTCCGAAACACGAATTGTCAAGGGCGAATGGCAGATGCCCCGCGGCTCGGATGAAGATGCGGGTGAAGCACATTGTTCCGCTGTCAGAGCAGGCGGTCGCCATTCTCGGGGAACTCGCAGTCAGCGCGGCGTACAACTTCGCCGAGCATCTGCCGGAGCGGCGCAGAATGATGTAAGCGTGGGCGAGCTACCTGAATGGCCTGAAGGCTGGGGCGGTGGTAGTGCCGCTGTTTCGCAGCGCCTAGAACCGGAACCAAATATCGATCGCTACTTGCGACGAGGGGGCCGTTCCTCCGATGGCGCAGTCCGTGGTTCGGTATGGCCGACCGAAGCGCCGCCAACGCAATTGGCGGAAGATGAGGTCGACGATCGTCGTTTCCACTCCGGCCATGCAGACACACGTTGGGCGGTCTTTTCTATTCCGGTCCAAAACGACTTGCTATGGTTCTGCTTCGACATCCGCCTCGTCCTCCTCCAACTTCTGTCGCAACTCATCTAACGCCGCAACCGCCAGCAGTTCTCGTACGGGGTAAGCGATGGGTAACATTGGGGTCCGCGGGTGGCTGGCCTCACCTGTCGGAAGCTCAACGCGATTCCCCTCCTCGTCCTTTCGGGACAAAACCACCCCGTCTGACCTCACCATGCTAAACAGGTCGCCATACCGACGAGGTGCAACGCCGAGGAAGGGTCCCAGCACCATGCGGGCCGCTTGAGCATCCACCGCTGAATCCTCTCCCGCATGATGGATCGCATCTCCGTGGAGAGGTAGAGCCTCACTTTTCGGATATGGCTCGATATAGACGATTCGCTTCACTCCCGCCGCAACCGCGTGCCGAGCGCAGTTGTGACACGGGAAGGTGGTCGTGTAGAGGACCGCGTTTCGGACACTCACGCCAACACGCGCCGCCGACAAGAGTGCCTCCATCTCCGCATGAACGGTTCGTCCATACTCGGTGATGTCCCGTAGCTTTGATTCGGAAAGCACGCGTGTCGCTTTCTCGACATCATCCACCAAGCCCTGTTCCCTAAGGGCCTCGGCAGCCCTCGCCGCGATTACTCGGAGACGTGCGGTGTTCGAGTCGAACCCAATGGCGAGGTCTCGCATGTCGGGATTGTCCTCAGCGCTATACAGCCCGCCGCCGGGACGTGGGACTTCATTGTGCCCAACGCCGATCAGGTCCCCGGTTTCAGCGATGAGAGCAGCTCCGATCTGTCGTGCGAGCGCGCCCGAACGAATCGATGCTCCGAACGCTGCGTGCATCCCAAATTCGTCGAGCGTGGGGGTGTGGAAAGGGTTGCCGAATACCAAGTCGAGAAAGCGATGGAGGGCCGCCTGTGTGGACTCGTAGCTGGAAACATCGATGAAGACATCTGAAAGATGGAATGTATCTCGGGTCTGTTGCCCGAACTTTTTGTCCTCCTCTTCGTCCTCATCACGTCTCAAAAGCTTCTCCGCCTGCTCTTCGGAGAGACCTTGCGAGACTTGGAGATGGCGCTTGCGCAAGTTGCGTGGGGCGAAAGCGCCGATCAGATAGAACCCGGGTCCGTAGATTTGACGTAGGGTCCGGACTTCCTCCGGGCGTTTCAGCGAATCAAGAACGTGAACGTGCCGGGGCAGAGTCGGATCCGGGTCTTCGATGTCCTCCGTCGCCTGTGCGCGGCGCTCTGAGATGTTGAACACGGCTGACAGCACGAGCGCATTGCAGTAACCGGACCGTCGCCGGAGTTCGTTTCCGGCGGTCATATATGAGTTGACGCGATTGAAGTAGGGGTCGCCTTCGATCGGCACGCCGAGAATCTCGGCGAAATTCGGAAGGTCGTCGCTCAGTTTTACAGTGTTGACCTCGTACCGCCGAACGGCGAACAGGTCGCGTAGAACCGACGTGACGAAATCGCGGTTGCAGCCAATTGGTGCGACCAGTCCAATGATGAGTTCGGAGTTGGCGGTCGCAAAGAGTGAAACCTCAGATGTCCCCACGCGCCTCAGACTATAGAGGTTTGACGGCTTCCTGGCAGCTGAGCTGTGCGTTTCTCACTGAAGTCGCCGTCCGGACCCTTGCAGCGACGATTTGGCTGGGCTGCTTCTCGTGAGGCGAACAGTAACTTGGCTCACTTCGGGAGGACTGCCCATGCCACGCTCTTCGACAGCGGAAGCGACACAGCAACAATTCCTTTCAGCAATGGGCGAAGAATGGGCAACGCGGGCAGTCACGACGGCGGAGAAGCCAGCGTCGCGGATGTGCGTGTCGCCTACGACCTGCTCGAACACATCTTGTCCGAAGTATACGAAGGCAAGGGAAAGTCGCTGAAGGTACTCGCGAAAAAGGTAAACAAGAAGAAGGGGCCGGTAACATAGATGCGCTTGCCTGCTCTCCATATGGCGATCTCGCTAGGCGTGCGTGATCTTAGTCGCTCAATGGAACCAACCCACGGACGCCACCAATGAAATACGACAGATTCAATCGGTTCGAAGGGACGAGCTGGGCATTTTGGCAGTTCAATGAGTACGAAACTCAGATCAACAGCGCGTACTGGTCTGGGGTCGCGGCAGTTTCTCGCGCCAGCTACGAGATTCGGCGTAGTGCACCGCCCGTCAATGCAAGGGTGGTAATGCATGCCACGGGAACGGACGCGCAGCGAATCTCGGCTGAGGGTCCCGCTTTTGTTGCGAATCTCGGCGAATTTCTTAAGTGGAACAGAGCCAGCTTCATTTTGGCAGCAACCGGAGCCTTTGAAACGTACATCTGGCGAGTCGTGTTAACTGCGTTGATGTCGGATCCTGCCGCGTTGCATGGCAAGTCTCGAGCAATCGATGGAGCGACTTGGCTGAAGTTGGGACTTCGACCGGACTACAGTGACATCAAGAAGCGGGTTACGAAGGATACGTGGTTCCAGCGCTATGCGGCTGTTCGGAATATCTTTGGTGAAATTCCAGCGCTGAGTAGTCGTGTTCCAGAATTAGATCAGATCAGAATTTTTCGTAACAACGCTGGGCACGCATTTGGGAGGGATTTGACGGTAGAACCAAATCTCACGGCGCGAACGACGGAACGCATGCGAACTATTGACGACACAAAGTTTAAGGAGTGGCTAGGTGTAATCTCGAAATCCGCAAAGGCCATCGATTCAGTGCTTGTCAAGAACCATATCGGTGATTTCGAGCCTATGATTCACTTTCACAACTACTATGAATCTCTTGGTACTGTGAAGCCGGGGATTAGCAGCGCATTTGCCTCACAGTACAAGTTGGCCTTGGCAAAAACCGAAGGTCACTCTAAGGGCAACGAATATGCCCTGACACTGATTCGCGCTTACCTGAACGCGTAGCGCGCGACGCTACAGTCGCAGTGCCAGCCGTTCTCCCCATGCCTAACTTCCTCAAGCGATTACTGCTGAGGCATGTTTTAAAGAAACCCTCTCCGGATGTCGTCCCACGAAGCGGTGAGGCGGCGCGACAAGTTGACTGTCGTGTCGCGTACATTCGCCGAACAGAGCCTGAGCCGGAGGTTCTTGTCCAATCCGCGGGAGCGTCGGAAGTTACGGGCCTTCGTCGAGAGGCGGGTCGATTTCAAGTACCCTTGTCTCTCAGCTACGAAGATTTTTCAGCTGGGGATGTCGAGATTATCCACTGGTATGGATTGACGAGTTTTCGATACGATGGGCTGTGGCGTTACGTCCTCGAAGGATTGACCGGCTTCGATAGAGCAAGCTTTCTCTACGATCGCGCACGGCAGTTGGGGTTCAATCGGAAGCCACTACTTCGGTACAGCCTAACTGAATTGCTAGATACCCTTGTGGAAGCCGCACAACTTCATCCAACCGAGGAACACTCCTCCGTATCGTTGCTAGTTCGCCGTTACGGCGAACGATGCATAGAGCACCCAGACTGGGAAACCGTCCGCGGGAGCACACAATTGTTTCTCGATGCGCTTGTGAGTTCTGATTCTTTGGAGCGGACAGCCACTGGCTATCGAGTGAAGCCTAAAGCGGTTCTTGCCCTGGCGGAGTTTCAAGAAGCCGAGCGACGTCACCGTGAGAACTTCCGTACGGCTAGAGCGATGACTCGTCTCACGGTCGTGCTCGTTATCATCGGAATTGTTCAGGCATACGTGACTTGGATGAGTCCGTAGTCCTCGGTGGCCGCGAGTGCTCACAAGTTGAGATGGTGAGAAACTAGAACCTTCAGGGCGTGGGCAAGCGTTTCATCTTGGCGCATCGGCCAAGTACTGATTCACGTCGGTGAACAGCGTCCGAATGGATTCCAGATGCTCCCGCCGAATGGCTTCGTTCTTCTCGTTAAGTAGCCCCTCCACTGCAGCCCGACCAGGTCTTTCAGTCTTCGTGCGGACATCGTTCGCAGGTTGGGCAAAGAATCTGTAGTCGGGAAACCGTCGCCGAAGCTCACCGACGAGTTCTGCTTTGTCGGCGTCGAGGATTCCTACAACCTTCGAATAGCCCAACTCCGCCAGGACAGCGGCGAGGTGTGCCATATTCCCCGCTCCTCCAACGCCCCAACCGAAGAAGTCACCACCGAGTTGCAGATTGAGTTCCGTGAGCACGACGTCATAGAAGACCACATCCTCCTGTCCTTCGACGAGGACTACCCGATCGTCGACGAAGAAAATCTCTCTCGCGTTGAGTCCGAGCAAGTGAGGATTGTTTTTATCGCGAAGAAGTCCGTAGAGATGTCCGGCCGTTTCAACCGACAACTGGGAGACTCGCACTCCATCCTCACGGAGGTGCGCACGCGCAATCGCCATGCCGCTTTCGAGTGCCCTGAGATCGATCAGGTAGGGCGAGTGCGTTGCGATGACGATCTGACGGCTCGCCGCGTACTCGAATATTATGTTTGCCAACCGCCGCTGAAGAGCCGGGTGGAGTGAGAGTTCCGGTTCATCGATTATGATGAGGTCGCCGTCTTTCGAATCATAGAGCGCGTCTACGATGTAGAGGAGGCTCACCAACCCCTCACCTAACCCTTCGCTGCTATGTGTGCCGCGCGCGTCTTGAAACTTGAGAAAATAAGTCCCTTGGTCAGTCTGATCGATAGTCCAGTTAGGGAGGGGTGAAACGAGTTTGGAGAATAACTCGTCGAAACCTCCTCGGTCGCGATTAACGGCGAAGAGTCGGTGAGTCAGCTCATGGAGGTTGGTAGATCGAGAGGACGGAAGCCCCCCAGCGTGCTGCGCATAGTCAACTCTGCTCCACGTCGCTTTGCTGAAGTACGGGTCGAAGAACCGGCGAGACGGCAGAACGAGCAGTCTCCGAAGCGTTATGAGGTCGCCCGTGGTCTCTCGCTCAGTTTCGCTCTGCCCACGTCGGAGGCTTCGAAGCGTAGCTATACCACCATCGCACGAAGCGACGATTTCCACCCTATCTCCGGCAGGCAGGTTTCGACGGCCTTGCGAGAACGAAGGAGGTTCCGCCATTCGGATCGCGCGGAAGGCCTCGATGATCGTCGTCTTGCCCGAGTTGTTTGCGCCAAGGACCACAGTCAGTCCGCTGCCGGGTGTTCCTGTGGGCTTGGCAAGGTTGAGCTGCTGGGCTGTCTGGAACCCCCGCAGCCCGTGAATGCGAATGTAGTCGAGCATCCTCCTACTTTGAGCGGCGGTCCCGCACCCGGCGAACTGCGTTGTGCGGATTGCGAGGAGGTAGCCGCAATCGCAGCGTTGGGAGGTGGGGGCAACTTTGGGGGCACTCGGCGAGGCAGAACTCCGACTCTTGCCGCGAGGTCAGGTACTTACCGCATCAATGCGATTCCAGGTGCGCACCATCTTCTAACGGTCTATTCCGGTCACATAGGTTCATTTCATACCGGACACACTACCGGCTCGTTGTCGCCAACCGTTCGACCAGATCTTCGATCCTGGCCCGAAGCGCCGAACGCGATGGGAACTAGTGATCTCGCATTGCGGGGAATCCCTGCCAGACTTCGCTGTTGCGCACCGCAGCCTGGACGTCGGTTGGAAGCACCGTATCGTCGGTACTCTGGACGACGACGACGCGCTCAGCGTCCTTCACATCCTCCGGGGAGACGACGTGCGGTCGGTAGCCATCGAGGCGGAATCCGTCGACCGCCAGAGCGAACATCATGCGGTACGGTACGGCGGAATAGCTAGCGATAGCCGCCCGTGCGATGGCGCGCTCAGGAAGGCCGCGCGCCGATGCGAGCCGGTTGAAATAGGCGGCGGACCACACACTCATGGACACCCCGTTCCGGCACACGAATACGACTTGCGCCGAGTCGCGTGCCACTTCGATTGGCTGGGCTTTCGTCGCAAAAGCAGCGGAAGCGGCGAGCAGCAACACGACGCCCACGACGAGAACAGATTTGGACTTCATGGATCTGAAAACGATCGAAGCGGAGAAATCGTTACAAGGCTCGGTACTGGCGCAACTCGGCCGAATGACCGCCCACGCTTGGGACTGCGATATAGAACCACTGGAAGCGGCTCGCAGAACGGCAGAGTTAGAAGACGAGCGGTGCCACACACGTGTCGATCTCTAGCGTCGCGAGCG
This sequence comes from Candidatus Limnocylindrales bacterium, assembly GCA_035571835.1. Lineage (NCBI taxonomy): Bacteria > Bacillati > Chloroflexota > Candidatus Limnocylindria > Candidatus Limnocylindrales > Candidatus Limnocylindrales bacterium. The sequence continues at coordinate 162,445 of DATNBU010000037.1, forward strand.
GGACGAGCAGTGCTGCGCCCGGCGTACTCACGCATTGACCGCGCGAGCACGCAGGGGCCGCCTCGTAGAGCGAGCTATCTACTCGCAATTCTCCGGGTAGAGCTCGCAGTGCTGAGGATTGCATCGGGACTGGCAATCCGGACCGGTGCAGTCGCGATCGTACAGCAATCCGATGTAGCACCACAGAGTCAGTTCCGTCTGGAGGTACCTGAAGCGGAAGTACAGAACCGTGGGCGCTGGCGTGATCTCTTCGCCATCGAGCGGTAGCGGTGTGACCGTGAGGCGCACCCGCCAGTACGTGTCGGTGCCGGCATCGGTATCTTCCAGACTCGGGAGGCCGCTCGGCGGAATTTTCAGTACGGGCGAATTGGCGTGGGCGGTGAGCCATGGCATCTGTACCGGGCCTCCCTGCAGCGTCGATGGGAAAAGGATTTCCCACTGGTACGACAGTGCGGCGTTAACCTGCGAACAGACTCGTTCGTCGATAGTCCGGTCGGCATAGAGGAACTGACCCTCGATATCGTCGCCCGATCCGTCAAGATCAGCGACAGTCTTGCATCCGCCGGCGCTCGGGGTTTGCATCCCACAATCCGGCCAAAAGCCCTCTTCCCGCACGAGCTCGTAAAAATCCGTACCCCGATCGATCTCGACGACGATGTCAGGACTGCCGTCGCCGCACAAAAGCGGCAGCGTCGTCGTCGTGGTGGTCGACGTGGTCGTGCTCGTTGTCGAAGTCGTCGAGGTCGTCGGCGGAGGCGGGAAGCACACGCCGGAGTCGTTGGCATCGACGGCGTAGTCGCCGTTGGTGTCCGCTCCGTCGATGCAGGTCGGCCGGTTGAAGCACACGTCGCCGGAGCGCTCCTGGCAGTCGGTTGCAGTTCTGATCTTGCAGCGGACCTTGCCGGCGGCGCTCTGCTCCACACATGGAGCCAGCTCGTCGCTGCCGATTCCGCAAACGGACGTCGCGTACATTTTCTTGAGCAAGCCTTTGCAGGTTTTGTTCAGGCCTTCCCTTTCGATGGCCAGATTGATCTGCCCGGCGACGCATCGTTTGAACTCGGCGCGCCCCTTCCCGTCGCTGCCATCGTACTGTGCGCAGGGACAGGCCAGATCGATCCAGCCCCTTGTCGATTCCATCAATCCGCCGTCCAGAAACGTCGGATCGCAAGGCTCGGCTGCGCGCGCCGGAGCGGCAGCGGCAGCGATGAGGACGAATGCCACAAGGAACGACCGGAAACGGTTGCTGTTCGCTTTCATGAAACTCTCTCCCCTCGCCGAAACTTCGGCGGTTATTTCGTTGCAGGTTCCGAGACGACGGCCGGTTCGAGCGTGCCTCGCATGAAGTCGATCAGCTCGGCGGCGGAGCCGAATCTCGTCGCTCGTCCCGAGCTGACGTGCTCGACGCGTCCGTGTACGGCTTCCGTCTCGAGGAGGTGCACTACGAAGGCCTGCTCGGCACAGAGCCCGGGGCGGCCGGTTCGTCGCGGATCGTTCATGGGTGCAGGCTAAACTTCGGCCGGCCGGCGAGTCTTCACGAAACCTTCACGTTTGCGTCACGTTGAACCCGCCCCCGTTTCAGCCGCATCGGTCTACGTTGTTGGACTGCCCGCCCGGCTGGATGGTAAGTGGGCGGAATGCCTGAGGCCGATCGCGAAGCACCGCGCATCGACGACACCGCGGAATGCATCTGGCGCGACGGCGAAAAGATCGGCGTCCCTCCGAAGGCCTTCCTCGTGTTGCGGCGACTGATGGAACGGCCGGGGCAGCTCGTCACGAAGAGCGACCTGCTGGATACGGTATGGCCGGGCACCTTCATCACCGAGACTGTGCTCAACAATGCCGTCGGCCAGCTTCGTCAGGCTCTCGGCGACGACACACGGCGGCCGAGGTTCATCGAGACCGTTCACCGACGCGGCTTCCGATGGATCGGGCCGTCACAAACTGCCTCCGCGCTGCCACCGGCTGCGATCGGTGACGAGATCGGTGTCGGCTTCGCGGCCGCCGACGATTTCGTTGGTCGCGCGGAGACCCTTGCCGAGCTTGCGCGTCATCTTGCGCGCGCGGCCGCGCGTCAGCGCCAGCTCGTTTTCGTGACCGGCGAGCCGGGCATCGGAAAGTCCGCTCTGGTCGAAAACTTTCTCCGTGGACTCGCCGCGTCCGATCCTGCGAGCGTCAACGTCGGGCGTGGAGAGTGCATCGAAGCTTACGGCGTCGGCGACCTGTACCGACCGGTGCGCGATGCGGTCGAGCAGATGCTGCAGCGAAGCGGCCCCGACACGCTGCGGGCGTTTCGCCGGCACGCTCCGAGCTGGCTGCTTTCGATGCCCGAGCTTTCGAGCGCTGCCGAGCTCGAGGAGCTTCGTCGCGCCGTCATCGGCGCGACCAGCGACAGTGTGCAGCGCGAGCTCGAACGTGCGCTAGAAGCAGCGAGCACCAGGGCTGTCGTCGTGCTCGTCATCGAAGACCTGCACTGGAGCGATCCTGCGACGGTATCGCTTCTATGGAGCCTGGCGGCGCGGCGCGAACCCGCGAGGCTGCTGATCGTCGGCACCTACCGGTCCGTCGACGCCATTGCGCAGCAGCACCCGATCATCCGGATGAAGCATGAGCTGAGCGCGAAGCGGCTATGCGTCGAAATCGCGCTCGAGGGGCTTTCGATCGACGGCGTCACATCCTTTCTCGACCTGCAGTTTTCCGGGCACCAGTTTCCGGCCGGGCTTGCGATCCCGCTTCACGAACAGAGCGCGGGCAATCCGCTGTTTCTGCTGAACGCTCTCGACGACTTCCGTCAGCGCGGATGGCTACGCGAAGAGGACGACGTCTGGCGATGCACCGTCGATCTCGACTCGATCGTGGCCTCGGTTCCCGAGAGCACGCGCGAGCTGGTCGGTTTTCGTATCGAGCAGCTGCCGGCAGCGACACGCATGCTTCTCGAGGCAGCCAGCATCGTCGGAGCGGGATTCGCCGCGCAGGCCGTCGCTGCAGCCGAGGGCGGCACGTGCGCGGATGTGGAAACGCAGCTCGAGCCGCTGGCGCGGGCTGGGCAGTTCATCGAGAGCAGCGGCGAGGTCGTCTGGCCAAACGGCATTCGTGGTCGCGAGTATCGATTTCGACACGCGCTCTACCGGCAGGTTCTCAGTCGCCACGTCACGCCGGCACGGCGCGCGCTTCTGCACCAGCGCATCGCGAGCGCTCTGGAAAGCGCGTATGGCGAGCGCTGCAATGAAATTGCGGGACAGCTCAGTGTGCATTTCGAGCAGGCCGGCGACGCTGTGCGCGCGGCCGAGTACATCGACGTCCTCGCGAAGCAGGCCTACTCGCGTTCGGCCACCCACGAAGCCGAGGCGATGTACCGGCACGCCGTCGCGTTGCTGAAAAGCGGCCCGATGACTCCGGCGCGGCAGGAACGGCTGCTCAAGTCGATGACTGCGCTCGGCATCGCGATGAGCACCGTGCACGGGCTCGGTAGCGCCGAAGCCGCCGAAGTATGGCAGGAAGCGCGCGAGCTCGGGCGGGCGCTGAACAGGACACCGGAGTACGTGGCGTCGCTCAGCGCGACGATCATGGCCAGGACCTATATGGGACAGGTCCGGGAAGCGCTGGCCATTGCTCAGGAAAGCCTCCTGCTCGCCGGAAGCGATCAATCGTCCAGTGCCGTCACCGTCGCGCACATGTCGATGGGGCAGAGCCTGCTGTATCTCGGCGAGATCGACGCGGCGCTCGTCCATTCCGAGCGCGCTGTCGCATCGATCGATCTCGAAGCGCCCGAAGCGCTCCGCCTTGACGCTTCCGGCTACGATCCGTCGGCGCCGGCGACGCTTTCGCGAGGATGGTGTCTGGTCCTTGCCGGGCGCCTGCGCGAAGGAAGAGCGTTGACCGAGTCGGCGATCCGCATGGCTCGCGCCAAGCAGCAACCGTTCTATCTGATCTTCAACGTGAGCATGGCGGGACTGGTCGCGCTGATCCTCCGGGATCCTGCTCGGGCTCACGAGCTGGCGGCCGAGGCGCTGGCTATTGGCGAAGAAAACTCGCTGCCGTACGGCCGGGAGATGAACCAGATCGTCTGCGGCTGGGCCGACGTTCGCCGCACTCTCGATCCGAAACCGCTCGGCCGGATGCGCGAGATCCTCGACTCCATTCTCGGGACAGGGACGCTGCAGGTTTCGCGCGGATGCAGCATGTTCGCCGACGCGTGTCTGGCGGCGGGCCGCATCGACGATGCCTGCGAAGCGAACACTGCGGCGTTCGAAACGCGTGGGGAAGGACGCTTCTACGACGCCGAGTTGTTGCGCCAGCGCGCGGCGATCGTGCTGGCTCGTTCGAAGCAGGGCGGTTCGAGCTCCGAGCAGGCCGGAGAGCTGCTCGAGCAGGCGATCAACGTGGCGCACTCGCAGGGCGCGAAGCTGTTCGAGCTGCGCGCTCTCGTCGAGCTTTGCAGACTGCGGTCGAGCGACGGCTGGCGCGATGAGGCGCGCCAGCGACTCGAGGCTGTGATCGGCAGCGTCGATGGTGACGACGATGAAATCGACCTGCGGGAGGCGCGTGAGGTGCTCGAAGAAATGAGGCGTTGAAATTCCGTCTGAGCCGCGCGCAAGAGCCTCGTCGCCGTCTCGCAGGGGCGTGTCCGACGCTGGTAATCTGAGTTAGGCAGCGTGGTGCGGCAGTTCCCGCATTCGCGGACGCCAACGCAACTTCACCGCCTGCCTCCAATTCGTTGATGATTGACGGTGCGGCTAGTATCGGACGCGAACCCCGTGTCGTGGCGATGCTGTCCACAGATCTCTACCATCCTCCGTTCGTCCGCTCCGCCACCCGCGACCGGCGTTCACGGACTCGTAAAGTAGGGTTTGTTTATGGTCGATAGAGAACATCTCCGATTCCCAGCGCGCGATCTGAAGCCGTACATAAGACACGTATCGATAAGAAAGCTGGAAGTTGGCGTTCCGTATTTCCACATCGCGTACATGGACGAAACGATGCTCGTGCCCGAGCTGACACCGCTAATTTTTGCCGGACGAAATCTAAGCCCCGACGATCACAATCGACGCCCCGCGCTTTTTTATTTCCAGGATTTTGCGTCCTACTCGGCGGGTATCCGGTATGACACATTCCACGGCGGCTCGGACGAAGAGTGCGAGTTCGATCCAGTCTGGAACTGCTATGAGGAACGCGGAGCCACTGTCAGTGGAATCTGCGAGTTCGAGGAGGCCATCAACTGCCTTCTTCGGTGTTCTCTGCGTCGGAGCGGCTAGCGTCGGACCACAATGGTAGTCCGGTGAACGCGCGGAGCGGTGGAACTCCCACCGCTAGCGACCCCGCAGCGCCTCCGACGCGCGCTGCGCACCCTCTAGCCGGCGATTCACCTCATCCCAATTCACGTTCGCGAAGAACGCATCGATGTATTTCGCTGCAGCTGCACCGTAGTCCATCTGGTAGCTGTGCTCGTACATGTCGAGGACGAGCAGGGGAACGCTCGTCGCCAGAACCTGCGTATGATTGCCGCCCGCGAAAGTACGCAGTGCGCCGGTGTCGAGCTCATAGCCTAGGATCGCCCAACCGCTGCCGCCGCCGAGCCCCATCGCAGTAACGCGGATCTGCTCCTCCCAGTGCGCCGTCGTTCCGTAGGCCGCAGCGATTGCCGATTCGATCGCGCCCGACCTTTTGCCGTTGCCGCCGAGATTCGCGAAGTATGCCTCGTGCAGCGTCTTCGAATTGCGGAACGTGAGCTCTCGGTCGCGAAGCGCCGCGACAATCGGAGGAGGCGTTTCGGCGTTGATCTTCGACAGCTCCTGCTCGATGCGGTTCAGGTTCTTGACCGCACCACCATAGTTGTTTTCGTGGTGCGACGTGATCATCCGTTCCGAAAGGCCGCTCAGCGAACCTGCGGCGAACGGAAGCGGAGTCACCGTATTGCTGCCCGTGAGCGCGACAGGTGTGCTCATGTCGTGATCTCCTGAGGTTTGACCTGCATTGGAAGCAAGTGCGTCGATGCACGCCGTTCCCGCGACAAGCGCCGCACTTCCGACTGCGATGACGGTAAGCGCCTCCCGGCGCGTGAGCAATGGATCGAATGGCTTGCGGGTGGAGCGGGACATTGCCGCTCAATGCAGCGCTTTCGCGAAGCAGGCGAGAAACGCATCCAACATATCGCTGCGGCGCGCGAGCCGAGCCTCGTCACTCTGGTGCAGCGCAGTCGGCCCATCGATGTGCGTCGCCAGTCCGGGTGAGCGAGCTCCCACGGGGTGAAAGATACAGTTGAATCGCGGATCAGGTCAAAGATGATGCAGCTGCACCACTCGGGGCCTCGGGAGTCATCTCGAAGCGGGCTCATCGGTCGCGAGGGCTGCATGGGATAAACAAGATCTCGCCTCACATGACGCAGTTCATCTCAGTCCAGACGAGAAGTCGGAGGTAACAAACATGAAACGAATATCTGCATTACTCGCAATCACATTCGCGTTCGGCCTTGCCTCGTGGACCGCGGCATCGGCCAGAGAGAAAGAGGAGACGCTGAAACTGTCGGATGCACCGGCGGCAGTTCAAAAGACCATCAATGAGAAAGCAGCCGGTGCGAAGATAGTCCGCATGGAGAAGGAGCAGGAGCACGGCAAGACGGTGTACGAAGCCGTTGTTCTGAAAGACGGCAAGGAGACGGGCATCGAGGTTGCAGCCGATGGCACGTACATGAGCTCGCACGACGAGAAAGCCGAAAGCCAGGGCCGAAAAAAGTAACCCTACGCGCTGAACCAACCCGGATCGCCGGTGAGCGAGTTATGCTTGCCGGCGATCGAGCATCGACGGCGCCATCGTCTTCGACGTTTCGATCGGCAGCACGCCGCCTGGCGTATGCGCAGGACTGGTCGTGTCCACTGGGCGCTAGCGCGCCGGGCACCTCGATGCGACGGTCATCGTCTTGCTGCTTCCGTCAAAGCGCCGCACGTCGATGCATCGGTGGGCGGAGGCCGACACTCCTGGCTCGAGGCCTTCAGTCAAGGCATACGGCATTTCCGGCAGTGTTCGGTACACCGAAATGCCGGTTCTCGGATCGACGCGCCACTCCTCCCCGCGATTGGTGCCCGTGTCGGCGTAGCTGTTGAGGCCGGTCGCCAAGGTCAGTCCGACCAGTGAAATGGTGAATGCGGTTTTACGTGTCATGTATTTTCTCCGGCCCACACAGTTATTAAGAATGTTCGCGCGGCTGTCTCGCATCAGAACAACTCTCCGCAGGCTTTGCCTATGAGACGCCAGATCCCGACGCGGGTTACCGCGATCTTGTTTACATTGTCGCCCCCTTCGACGCCGCGTGCCGCAGGAGCTCACGGTCGTTCGAAACCGGCTATCGGAAGAGTGAACTGTATGACACACCAGTCCCTTCCAGCAGCGTTGTATTGATCTTCCTCTTTGCCAGGCGCGAATCAGGGTCGTAGAGTAGCGAAGATGAAGACATACCTCCGAGTCACGTCAGGTTTCCTTCTCCTCGCTGTGGGAACCCTGGTTCCTTGTGTTGCCGCTGCTCAGTGGGAGTGCCCCGAGGTTGCGGCCACGGAAGGCTCCTGCGGGCAGTCGATCTGTCCAGAAGATGGCGTCCAGGCCGCGGACGCACTGGAAGCACTGAAAGCGGCCGTTGGCTCAGCCTACTGCGCATCGTGTCGCTGCGACGTCGATTCGAACGGCAGCGTCACTGCCAGTGATGCGATCCGGATTCTACGGAGCGCTGTCGGCACGGCCGGCGATCTCAATTGTCCTGCGTGTAACTCGCTGACGCTTTACGCGGTCGAGGGTGAGGCGAACAGCGACGACCCGACAAGCACCGCCGCTAGCCCGACCATTGATGGCTCTGCTCTTCCGCCGCAGTGGTTCAATATTTCTTCCACGCTGCTTCCTGATGGGCGCACGGCAAAGATCGGACGGCAGCAGTTGGACCCGCTGACGACACGGCTGCTGCTGCTCGACGAGAACGGCGAACTGGTCTCGAACGTCGTTCTCTTCGAAGGTGTGTATGTGGACGGACGCCTGGACTGCTCGGCGGGCAGCGATCGCTGCGTGGCTACACCGAGGGCGTTCTCCCAAGAGGAGAGGTTTTTTCTGGCGACGGTATTCGATGTGGATGCGGTGGATCATCGCGGCACGGTCATCCTCAAGGGAGTTGTGAGGGAAGGCGAAGGCGATACCGAAATCTCGACCGGCGCGGGACACAACCAGATCGAGTGCGACGAACGCGGCATTTGCGTGGCAACCTGGATCTTGTCCCGGACGACCGTAGAGGACGAGTACTACTCAAACACAGAGTCGCTCGGCTACTATGCCAGAGCATTCAACGTTCACACCGGCGAGGTTGGCCCTGAGCTCTTCCTGGCCGACTCCGATCCTGCGGAATTTCGAGCACCATCCGTCGTGACGATCGATGCCGGTCTCTTCCGCGTCACGTTGCCGACGGGCGAGCTCTTCGATTTTGAGGTCCGCTGACCCAGCGGCTCTGTAGTGACTTTTGTCGAACTAGCCGGCACCTTGCCGAACCGATTTCATGACGCCGAGCTCAGCAGCTTTGAGATGGACTATGCGGCTCGAATCCTGCGCCTGAACCTGGAGGTGTGGATCGGCAGCATGGATGAGCCGCCGCCGCGTCGTGAAAGGTATCGCCTCGCGACTGTGACCTGTCGCGACGTCGCTTACTTCGTTGTCGAGCCGCCGGATGCTTCCTGTCCAGGTTCTGCCACGCCAGGCGGCATCTCGATCGACACCGGCGAAGGAAGTCCCGGGAAGTACCGGCCGACACTGCCGGACGCGCCAGAAGGGACTACCCCGATCTGGATGTTCGTCATGGACTACAACAGTTTCATCTTTTTCGCGGCAGGTGACTCATCGCTGGAGTGGACCGGCGAAGACCGATTCTACTGAAGTCTGCGGCATTCACGTACCGGCTACGGCACACATCCGCCCGCACCAGGAACATAAACTCGTTCCGGTGATCCGCCGCAATAAGCCCGCAGCACATTCTGCCGCCGTAACAGCGACGGCCCGACGGACGCGCAGAACGCCGATGTCGTAACGGGATGTTCGGGATCGGCCTCTCCGATGTCGGAAATCGGAGACGGAAAACACGAGCGGTGCTGCATCAGCGTGCAGGTGGAGCACCCGTCGCCGGGGCAGTCTGCCGCCGTTTCGCAGTCTCCGTTGCTCGTGCACGGGACGACGCCGCGGCTGTCCATGGTGAGCACTCCGTCGCATCTCTTGTCGATCGGTCCGTTGGCGCACTCGCCGCTGCCGTCTCCGAGATCGGTGCAGACTCCGTCGCTGCACGCGTTCGGCTTCGGATCCGAGCTGCCACGGTGCGCCGAGCACGTCGACGGCACACAGCTGCTATTGCAATCGGCATTGTTCGAACAAGTCTTCGCGTAGGACGACAAACAATGACCGGCCAGACACGGGCCTGTGCTCGGGATGTCGACGCAATCGGTGTTGCTGTCGCACAAAACGTCGTCGCCGGTGCAGCGGCCCTGTCGGCTCGCGCACTCGGCGTTGGTATTGCACGGCGTAGCCAGGTCGCCGCTGCAGATGAGGCACGGGCAACGAAGATCGGGATGATTGCTGCCGCACGACAGGTTCGAGTCGAGCTCGGCCTGGTCGGTCGTCTCCGTCGCGCGAACGATGGCCGGGCCCACAGGACAACTGCCCCGCAAGCAGGCGAACGCGACCAGGGAAGTGCTCAGGCAGTCGAGACTGTAGCCGGATGCACCACGCAAAGCCCCCAGCGGATATCTCGAATTGATGCCATTGACGTCACACGCCGGGCCGGGAACGTCGCTCGTACCGACGCAGGTCCCGCCACGCTCACCGTCATTCGCAACTTCGTCGAGCATGCAATGACCTGCGCCTTCGCAATCGAGATCGTCCAGGCAGCCGATGGAGCTGTTCTGGTCGCAGACACCGCCGCAGTAGGCGCAAGGACTTCCGGTAGCTTTCCGGAAATACGGCGACATCAGCCGTTCTTTGACGATTGCGCTCTCACCGGTGTCGACGTTGACGGTCCCGCGGACGTCGGCTTCGAAGATCGGCAGCATGCATGCCTCGTATCCGGGCGTCGCCAGCGGCTGAGGGGCGCCGTCGAAGCAGTTGCAGCTTGCTGCCGCAGTGCAGGTCGAGATGCAGTCGGCGTCGGCGGAGCAGATCGCGCCGGTCTCGCAGCGCGACTCTTCCAGGCAGTGCCCGTCGCTGCAATCCTCGTTGCTGCTGCAGAGCTTCGAGCGGTCGGTCAGGCAGCGTCTTGCGCACGGTGTCGCATCACAATCTCCGTCGTCGTCGCATGGATGACCGCGATAGTGGCCGTCCGCACAGATCCGGCAGTTGTCCGCATCGGTTGCAAGCGGTTTGTCGCAGGTCTGGTGAACGTCGCTCTTGCAGCGGCAGTTTCCGGCGGAAGGGTCGATGCCGAGAATCTCGCAGACACCGCAACTCCCGTCCTCCTGCGGCGAGCACGCCACTCGCACACGAAGCCTCGATTCGCCGTTGAGCGTCTGACCATGGGCGGTGCCGTCCCAGCCGAAATCGTAAGCCGTCGCAGTCTTGCAACGCGACGTTTCCTCATCGCAGGTTCCGACCGCGCAGTCCGCATTGGTAGCGCAGGACGCACCGCGCGCCTCCTGCGTGATCCACTCTACTACGTCGGGGCAGGACGCCGTCGTCAGCGTGGTCGTCGTCAGCGATAGCGTCGTAGTCGTTACGGATATCGTGGTTGTGGGCGTCGACAGCGTCGTGGTGGGACTCGACAACGTCGTAGTCGTCGTTGAGGTCGTGGTCGTCGTCGGGCAGCAGCCCAGTGCAGGCCTTTCGCCGACCGCGGCCCACAGGCAGCCGAGCGCATCGCTCGCGAAAACCGAGCCGCTGCCGTCGACGTCGCATGCGCACGGTTCGCAGAGCTCTGCTCCAGTTGCTGCCTTCAGGATGAAAAGACAGTCGCTTGCGTGAGGAATGACCCTCGCGGCGCCCGCAGCTTCACACCACGGCTCGGCGGCCCTGGCTGGCAAGGCAGTCACGACAAGTAGTAGGCAGGGTACGATCCAGAACCGGGTCGAGATTGGATTGCTCAAGCATGAGCGGAATATCGCATGGTCGAGGTCGAAGGAAGCGAAGCAAGTTCTCGCTGTCATTTCGACTGGCTGTAGCGGCGCCCGCCCGTTACTACACAGCCGATGAACGCAGAAGTCAGACGCTTGGTGGCCGCCGCCTTGCTCGCATTCACCACGTCAGCGTTCGCCGGGACAGCGCCGCCTGAACCTGCAGGGGGCACGAATAACATGAAGCGTTTTGGGGCGGCCGTCCCGGATGCAGACTCCTGGGCGAGTGCAGAGAAGGCCATAGTTCGGCTGGCGCCGTCCGCATTTCCGGATCTCCCCGCGCCTCTCAAGTCTCACCTCACGCAGATCGGCTGCACCATTCCGCAGTCATTTGCTGACGAACAACCGCACAACGTCATCAAGGGACAATTTCGTCGCCGCGGGCAGACGGACTGGGCGGTCCTCTGTCATCGCGGCGATACTACGAGCTTGCTCGTATTCTGGGAGGGCGCGCCTGAGAAATCGGAGGAACTGTCGAAGGGCAAGGATGAAGGCTTCCTTCAAACCACCGACGGAAACGGAACTATCGGCTTCAGTCATCTCATCGCAACAGTTGGCAAGGAAGACATCATGGCCTACTACGAAGGCTTCGGTGGAGCTCCGCCTCCGGCCCCACTCGATCACGAGGGCATCGACGATGCATTCTACAACAAGGCTTCCGGGATCCATTACTGGCATGATGGGAAGTGGCTTGGGCTTCAGGGAGCTGATTAGTTTTCGATGATCGCTTCGTTCCGGATGCGATCTCTCTGGACGCTGCTCGGCCTCGCGTTCCTCTCCACGTCGGACGCTTTTGCGGCGCTCTCAGAAGACGCACCGATCGTAATCCGCGACCAGACCGCGACGGCGACGACAGACGTCGCGATGCGCACCGATGGAGGCTTCATCGCAGTCTGGGATCGCGAAGCGGCCAATCATTTCGTCAGGATCGAAGGAAGATGTTTTGCCGCTGACGGATCTCCGGTCGGAGGCGTCTTTCGAATTTCGAAACTCCGTGGCGGCAATCAGCATTCTCCATCTGTCGCCGTTTCGGGCAACGGACGGTTTCTGGTCGCCTGGTACGGCCAGGATGAGGACGATCCGGCCGCGATCCAGGCACGCGTAATCGACCAGAATTGTTATGTCGCGGGTCCGTCCTTTGTCCTGCACAATCCCACGCCGCAGAAAAACGAGTTCGCGCCATCCGTCGCACGCGATCGTGACGGCTTCGCAGTTGCGTGGGCGTCGGACGATGGCGTGCACGTCGTCCGTCTCGACAATGACGGGAACGCGCGCGGCAAGTTCTTCCACCCGGAAACGGACATTCGCGGCGTCGCAGTCGATGGATTGTCCGCGAGCCGGCTCGTCGTTTCGTGGAGCAGCGTGCACTATCGTTCGTTGACGATCGATTCCGAAGGCCCGGTTGGACATGTGGACGGTCTGGTTCTCTCGGCCGCGAACCAGGTGATGGAGAACTTCGAAGCGAATAGCGATCGGATTCCGACAACCTACGACTACATTGTCGACGGCGAGATGCGCGTCGCCCTTTCGGCGAGCGCGACCGGCAACTTTGCGATTACCTACGACAGCGCGATCCCCCCGTATGTTTACAACGCGGACGATCACGACGGCGGTTATACCCTCGGCGCAAAGATCGAGCGCTTCAGTTCGAACGTGTCGTCGCTCGGAAGCCTGTTCGTGGATGACGTATACTCATCGGGGCGCGTCGCCGACGTTGCGATGACGCCGGGTGGAAATGTGGTCTCGTCAGTCGAAGGCAACGGGCTCGGTCTTCGCGCGATCGATTGTCACGGGACGATCCTCGGCGACGCGCTGATCCGCGCTAGCACCGCCGAAGCGACGTCCGTATCCGCCTCGTCGATCGCGATCGGCGAACACGGGGAAGGCGTCGTAGCGTGGGCGGAGCAGCGGACGGCCACGACTGCGCTCGTTGCCCGGCGCATTCATCTGGATGATGCCTGCGCGCTCTGCGGAGATGCCGACACGAGCGGTTCCGTGACAGCGATCGATTCGCTCATTGCGCTGCGAACGGCGGTCGGTACGGGAAACTGCGCGCTCGATCGTTGCGATGCCGACGGGTCGCGGGTGATTGGCTCGCCGGATGCGCTCCTTGTTCTGCGCGCTGCGGTCGACGGAAGGGTGCTGGCTTGCAACCGCGCGCCGCAGATCGACCTGAAGACGAGCTCGCGAATCTCCGATTCGGGGTTTGAGCCGTCGCTCATATCGGAGCCCGGCGGTGCGCGTCTCGTCTGGTCCGACTATACGGCGGAGGGTGGTCGGGTCGTTGGGCGCCATGTGGATTCGGGTCTGGAAGTCGGTCCGTTCGAAGTTCTGGGCGGACCGGATGAAAACCAGTTCGTCAGAAGTCCCAGTGGTTGTTCCGGTAGCAATGGACTGGCGATCGCATGGACAGACCAGCTCGCCGAGCTGCCGGTTGGAATAACGCTCGATCGATCCAACGTGCTCGTTTCTCTACCGGGAATTCCACCTCTGACTGCAAACCAGCCTCTGCTCGGCTCCCAAGCCGGTGCAGCCATCGCGTGCCTCGCCGATGGCCGGTATGCGGTTTCATGGAGGAGCTACTGCGACGGCGTCGATCGCCACGGCATTACCAACGCGTTCTTCCGTCCCGACGAGTGCGACGACGGCCCGGCAGACGGCGCGTACGTCCAGTCGTTCGATTCAAACGGGAATCCGTTGGGAGCGCCGGCCGCGGTTGCGCTGTTTTCTTCGCCGTACGCCGGATCCGCGGTTGCGGCCTTCGACGGCGATCGATTCGTAGCGATGGCGACTTCGACCGTCCAGCTACGATCGAGCGAGAACGAATTGTTGAGCGAAGCCAGCGTCCCGGGCGAGGTTCCGTTCGCTGCGATACCGATTCTACAGTGCGCCGGCAGTCGATGCGCGGAAGTCGGTACCAGCGACAGTGCGCTTCTTATCGATGCCGAGCATTTAAACGATCTTCGAAAGATCGTGCTGCAGTCAACGATGCAGCTCGGACCGGACCGCGTGATCGAAGCGGCCGATTTTTCGATCGGATGCGACACGGCCGGGTCGTGTGTCGCAACATGGTCCCTTTTCGATCGAACTCTGCACTCGGACTACTACGAGACCGACACGCTTGGAGTCTACGCCCGACCGTTCGACCTCGAGTCGGGAGACCTCGGCGAGAGCATCCGTGTACGCAACGGCACGTACGGGGATCTCAGTGTGAGAGTGGCCGGCGCGGCGCCGGGAGTATTCCTCGTCGCCGCGGTCGAGAACAACAGCACCACGCTGCACCGGATCGAGCTTCGTTGAAGCGCGGGGGTGCGGAAGGCTCTAGTGACGCAGACAACATCGTTGGCAGGCCTCCCAACTGAAATCCTACGCCGGGCAAAATTCCTCGTAGCGCAGAAACGCAAGGTCGTGCACGCTGTCGTTCGAAGCCCCGGGGACGGGCCGGGTCTTCCGAGGGGTCGAAATGACGAAGCACCTTTTCGCGCTGGCCGCGCTGCTGGTCGCCGCGAGCGCCACCACGTCCGCCGCAAGTCATGTGATGCCGGTCGGGCATCTGTTCGCGGCAAGCGACTATCCAAACCGCTACTCCTGGGACTTCTGCACCCTCGGCGACGGAACCGGACTGAAGATCACGACCGATTTTCTGCAGCCTGATCTCGCCGAGCTCCGGCTAGAGCATCGAAGCGCCGGCGGCGCGCTGATCTCTCCCGCGCTCGTCATCGCAAGCGGACCGATCGCGGAAAGCGAGCTCTACTGTGGCGACAGCGGCGAGGCGATCGTCAAGTATCGTTTCAGCAACGACTCGTGCACGCGTTACCGCATGGTTTCTTCCGACCACGTGCACGCCGGCGACGAACGCCAGGCCGCGCCGAACGGAACATGCGACGTCAGCCCTGTGTTCGCGTTCTGGAGCGACGGCTACACGATGGCGTGGGGCGCGTATCATCCCGATGCACACACCGACATCTGGGCACAGGGCTTCGATCGCGACGGAAGTGAGCGTTACGCCCCGGTCGTACTCAGCGGCGATCCCTCGCGCTGGCACAGCTGGCCGGTGCTCGCGACGGATACCGACGGGAACACGCTGGTTTCGTGGGCGGAAGGAAAAGACGAACACACCGACATGGTTGCGGCGGCGATCGGAAAGGACGGCGATCCGGGCGCACCTGTCACGTTCTTTGGCGGCGGCTTCGACCTCGTCGGCAACGGGCCGACTCGTGCCGCCGCAACCAACATCGGTTCGTACATCGTGTACTGGCCGGCTTCGGCCGCAGAATCGCTGCTCGGCCAGCACCTCGTGATCGAAGAGATTGCGCCGCAGCCGACCACCACGTCCACCACGACATCGACCACGCTCGAGAATGACGTCACGCCGATGTTCGGCGACGAGCGAGGCTGGGGCCATGGAGCCGCAGTGTGGGAAATCGGACCGCAGCTTGCCGGTGACGGGCACGGCGGCTGGATGGCGTCGTGGAGCGGCAGTTCCGAGAATGCGTGGCCGTTCCGGCCGCAGTTCCGCTACACATCCGTATCGCACGATTCCGGCCGCCGCTGGTCGCGTCCGGTGCCCGTAGGGAGCGATGTCGCGACGATCGTCAGCGACGGCGCTGGAGAATGGCTGTCGATTGCGGATGCGTACCACTACCAGGACGTCGAGCCGTATCATTCCCACGTGATTGAGATCGGACGTACGCAGGGCGGCGGATCGTCGTGGTCGGAGACGCGCGCTGTGGCGGACCTTCCTCGCGATCCCGACGAAGACTGCTCGAACTACATCAGTGCGCTGACGCTTGGCCGCAACCACAGCGACACGCTGCTCGCGGCGTGGACGCAATCCACCGAATGCGACGACTCGGATCGGAGCACGATCCGGTACGACGTGTATGCGATCCGATCCACCGACAGCGGCCAGCTCTGGTCAGCGCCGAAGCTGCTCTATACGGACTATGACAACGTTTTCCGTCGGAACATGAGCTTGACCGCGACGGGACAGGACGGATGGGTGCTCAACGTGGCGACGGGAACCGCAATCCGCACGAACGACGGAGGAGTGACATGGACCGAACCGGAAGAGTTCGGATTCCAGGACGCCGCCTGCGACGCGTCCGGCTACTGCGTGTCGGTGAGCGATGGCGGCGACGGTTCTCACGGATGGGATGCTGACATCTTCGCATCCGTCTCCGAGGACGAAGGCCGCACGTGGAAACCGCTCGCCGCCGTCAACGACGATGCGCTCATCGATCACTCCCCGGACTACTCGCCGCGGATTGCGACCGACGGCAACGGACGCTGGACGGTGGTGTGGGTTTCGCACCGCAATCTCGCCGGCAAACTCGGGTTCGATGCGGATCTTCTCGAAGCCGCCTCGACCGACGGCGGCCGCACGTGGAGCGCTCCCCGAGCCGTCAGCGTCGCCGCACAGAACGACGGATGGACCTTCGATGACTATCCGGTGCTCGCCTACGGCGCCGGCGCATGGATCGCGCTTTGGCAAAGGCGAACCGTGACGGAAAACTACGAAGCGTTCCGCAGCGACGCGCGCGTCGCGGTAGCCGACGACAACTGCGGCAACGAAATCGTCGACGGCTTCGACGAATGCGACGACGGCAATACCGTCAACGGCGACGGCTGCGACAACAACTGTTACGTGACCGCCTGCGGCAACGGCATCGTCACCGAAGGCGAGGAGTGCGACGACGGAAACCGGCTCGACGATGATGCGTGCGTTGCGGACTGCGTTTCCGCGAGTTGCGGCGACGGCTACGTCGACAGCGAAGTCGAAGAGTGCGACGACGGCAACAGCGACGAGAACGATGCCTGTACATCGGCCTGCACCATTGCGCGCTGCGGCGACGGCTTCGTTGCGCGCGGTAGCGAGGAATGCGATGACGGCAATACCAGCAGCGAGGACGACTGCCTCGTCACGTGCGAGGTGGCGCGCTGCGGTGATGGTTTCATTCTCGACGGCGTCGAGGAGTGCGACGACGCCAACAGCAATACCAGTGACGGATGCCCGGCGAACTGCAAGCAAGCACGCTGCGGTGACGGCTTCTTGTGGCTTGGCGTCGAGGCTTGCGACTCGGGTAGCTCCAGCGGCGCCTGTCCGGCCAACTGCGGCGTGGCCGGATGCGGCGATGCAAACTCCGACGGAGAGCGCACGGCAGGCGACTCGATGTCGATCCTGCTTCACGCGGTCGGAAGGCCGAACCCCTGTCCGATGGACCAATGCGACGTGGACGGTAACCTGTGGATCAGCTCGCGCGACGCGCTGATGACGCTCGGATTGTCGGTCGGGATCGCGTACCCGACGCGCTGTGATCTCGGTCCATGGCTTACCGTCCGCCTTCAGGATGCTCGCACGTTCGGAGCGTTGCAGATCCACGTGGACACTTCGGCGGCGCCGCTTTGGGTGTTGTCCCACGCGCCGAACAATTCTGCAGCTTGCGAGTCGTTGCTTACCGGCTCTCTCATCGCCGGCCATGTCGGCGACGGCCAGCTCGACCTCGGCATGATCGCATCCCAGGGATTCTCCGGACCCGTTGATATCGCGCGATGCCGCGTCGAGGTTACCGGCGATGTACGACCCAGCCAGTTCGCCGTCGAAATACCGGACGTGACCGACGCCGACGGCGCGCCGGTCTACCCGCCGCCGAAAGTGATGCTGAGAGTGATTGCGGAGTAAGCCACGTGACCGAGTACGACCTGCGAGTGTTGCGTCTGATCCTGTTCGCATTCGCGGTTGCCGGAGCGCTCGTGCTGCAGAAACTCTCGCCACACAGCCGCTCGCCGGGCAGCATCCGTGTCAACGCAGGCCTGTGGCTGGTGAACGTCGCCGTCACCGGTACGATCTGCGGCGCCTGCGTGTGCAGTGCGGCTCGCTGGGCAACCGACAGCGGGATCGGTCTGTTCAACTGGTACTCGATTCCGGCATGGGCCGTATTTCCGGTCTCCGTCGCGTTTCTCGACCTCGTTTCCTACGGATGGCATCGAGCGAATCATGCGATCCCGTTTCTTTGGCGGTGGCATCAGGTGCATCACTCGGACACGGCGTTCAGCGTGTCGACGGCGCTTCGATTTCATCCCGGCGAGCTGGTGCTGTCGCTTCCGGTGCGGCTGGCGGCGGTTGTCGCTCTCGGCGTTCCCGTGGCTGCGGTGGTGATCTTCGAAGTCGTTTTCACGTTCGCCAATGCGATCGAACACGGCGACATCGATCTTCCGAGCCGCGTCGAGGCGGCTGGTTCACGCCTGCTCGTCACACCGGCGCTTCACCGATGGCACCACACGACGGACGTGCACGAGAGAGACAGTAATTTCGGGACGATCTTCTCGGTATGGGACAGATGGCTGGGCACGTACGCAGCCAACGATTCGGCGACGGCAGTGCGAACGGGTTTGCCGGGCCTGTCCGGCGTAACGCTCGGCGCGGCGTTGTTCATGCCGCTGCGTCGCACTCCGGGCTGACCGTCTCGGAGGATCGCGATTACGATCTTTCGCGCAGAGCCATCTTGACGCCGGCCACGTACGTTACGCACGCTCCGACAATCGAAAAAGCGAAGCCGATCGTAAGGTCGTTGACTCCGGCGATGCAGCTGCGCGGGATCACGAAGCCGTAGCCGATGACGACGGTTGGAATGACGTAGCCGACAAGCGGCACTATGAGTTTGCCGCTCACGACTCGCCTCCGGTCTCGCGTGAAAGATTGCAGCGGCGATCCTCGGTGCCGGTACGAATCCATGTCGTCGTCCGGCCGAGCAGGTGAAAGCCGATGTATCCGCGCACGAGCAGGCGATCGTCATCTTCGAGCGCGGCCACGCAGTGATAGGTTCGCCCGCTGGTCGGGTCGTAGATGGTTCCTCCGTCCCAGGTGCCGTCGCCGATCGGACGGAGCCCGCTGAGAATGTCGATTCCGATCACGGATCGCTCGCGCAGCGCGGGGTCGGGGTTCTGCCTGTCGCTCAGCGTGCAGCCGTTTTCGTCGAACGGAGAACGCAGCCAGACCACGCGCCCGCACAGCGCCTCTCCGCAGTAGTCCACCTCGACCTGCGCCGCGCCGCCTTCGGCATACCAGCGGCCGACTGGCGACGGCGCGGCAGAGGCGCCGATGACCGAAACGAGCAGCGCAAGGATCGCCGCCGCAGTTGCCGCGGCAACAACGCGAGGCTGCCTCACCGGACACGCGAGAGGCCGCATCCCGAACAGGATGCGCAGCGGCTGCAGCGGTTTCACGACGAAGTGATAGACGGCAAAAATCAGCGTGAACGAGGTTGCCAGTATGAGCAGAAACTTCGGAGCGATCCCGAGCGGGAGCTGGACGATCCAGTAGCCGGGATAAACGATCGCGGCCTGGTGAAGCACGTAGATGGGGAGCGCAGCCTCCGAGAGGTAGCGGAGCGCAGGCGTCGAGAACGACAGATGACGACGCGCGAGGCCGAGCAGCGCGACGATGAACGTCCATCCGGCAATTGCGCTTCCGGCCAGCAGGACAGGTGGCGATGAGTACAGTCCGACAATTCCGCCGAGCAGAACGAGACACGTGCCCAGACCGACGACGAGCGCGCGCTTCCATTCGTTGTGAAGCAGCGCCTCGATGCGTGCATCCCAGCCGATCGCGAAGCCGGAACACAGGAACGTCAGGTAGAACGCCACATTGGCCCAGTCGTTGTACAGATTCTGAATTCCCGGCCAGTAAGGCCGCATCGTGACCTGGATCAGCACCAGCAGCGGCACCGGCAACCAGGCCATCCACGGTCGCAACTCGAAGGTCGGACGTGCGGCCCGCGCCCAGCGTACGAGCAGCGGGAGCAGAATGACCGTGAACGTGAACAGATAAGCGATGAACCACAGGTGCGCCCACGTGAAGCGATCGAGGTGTGTGAAAAACGTTGGAAAGAACGTTCCGAACGATTCGTGAAACTCCGGCATGCCCGGCAGACCCGAGGGAATGACCTGCCGGAACCCCGGCTGAAGAGCGTCGGTAACTCTCAACCCGCTGTGGCTCAGATCCATGCCGCTGCGAAGCTCGAGATACTTGATCCCCGGCATGAA
Source organism: Candidatus Limnocylindrales bacterium (assembly GCA_035571835.1). Taxonomy (NCBI): domain Bacteria; kingdom Bacillati; phylum Chloroflexota; class Candidatus Limnocylindria; order Candidatus Limnocylindrales; species Candidatus Limnocylindrales bacterium. Next base: position 182,604 of record DATNBU010000037.1, read on the forward strand.
CAGCACGATGCCCGTCAGCAACGGAACTCCGATGCGCGCACATCGTTCCTTGAAAATCTCGAAGCCGCTGCGCGCACCGATGGCCTTGGCAAGCGACCAGCCGGCGAGCACGAAGAACAGCGGCATGTGCCACAGGCTGACGAAGCCGCAGAACACGACCATCAGGAACGAAAGGTCGCTGTTTCGGATGTGGTAGAACGGCGCAGGGTTGAAGACCATTGCCGTGTGGAACACGACGACGAGCAGGGTGGCGAGCACACGAAGCCAGTCGATATCGGGACGACGATCGGAAAGCGCAGGGGATGTCATGCGGTTTTCTCCTTGATGAGCGATCGAACGAGAAGCTGAACCACCGTCTCGCGGGCGGCAGTCTCGCTGATTTCCGGCGAGCCGGCCGTTGCCGGCGGCAGATCCCAGTGGCGATGAACCGCCCAGAAGACGATGGTTTCGAGCACGAGGCGCGCTGTGACGCCGACGTCGCCGGGTTTCACGAAATGGCCGCGACGCGCGCGTTCTTCGATGTAGGTTTCGAGAAGGCGCAGGATTCCGCCGCGTCCGCCTTCGAGCCACAGCGCCGCAATCTCGGGGTAGTCGCGAGCCGAGCTGTCGAGGAGCTTGAGGCGGCGACGGTTGCGCGCAAGCACGTCGTAAAGATCGAAAAGAATGGTCGAGAACTCTTCGCCGGCGTTTCGCACCTGTCGTCGCGTAAGAGCCGCCATGAGCGACGGCAGCTCGGAGCTCCGCGCGAGCTCTGTGCGAACGTATGCGAGAGTTTCTTCCGCTTTTGGAGTCGGGAGCGGAAGAGACGGAGGCGCGGACTGCGCTTCCGGATTGTCTATGTAGCGTAGAGCCGCATCGAACAGGGCCTCCTTGCTCGCGACGTAGAGGTAGAGAGTCCCCTTGGCTACTCCCATGGCGGACGCGACGTCCGCCATCTGCGTACGGCGATATCCCTGCTCGATGAAGACCGCAGCAGCGGCATCCAGGACCTTTTGAAACTTGTCGTCGGGACGGCGGCGAGGCATGCCGTCTTGTATAACTGACCGAGTCAGTCAGTCAAGGGCTTTCGCACGGGTGCCGAGGCCTATCGGCCTGCTCGCGCCCAAGCCCCTGTTTTTATGGACGATGCGTGGCCGCGCTCATCGCGCCGCATCCATCGTGATCCCGCGGCGAAGCTGCTCGTCGCCGTCCTCGAAGTCCGGCGCCGCGAGCCAGAGGCGAAGGAGATGCCTCTTCCGCTCGGGCTCGTCCCAGTCCTGGTAGGCAGTGCGCTTGTGAAGGATCACCGCGTTCTTCAGCCACTGGACGTCGCCCGGCTGAAACTCCATGTCGAGATAGAGAGAAGCATCATTGGCGGTCTGCTCCATCGTCTCGATCGCTGCGGTCTGCGCGGAAGTCATCGCTGGAACGTCAGGCAGCTCCTGTGCGCGCCGGATGTACCACGGGATGAACGCGGTATTCAGGGCCTCGCCGCGCCTCGAGCAGATCGGCCGCGCGAAGTGCATCGGGGCCGGCATCTGCGGCTCGAAGTAGTGCCAGTGGAAATCCTCGAACAGCTGCGGGGCGATGTCCGGCCGGCGACGCAGGACTTCGTTGTAGACGGTCACCGAGCTTACGATGCGGCTCTGTCCGCCGGTCCTCGACGTCTTGAGACAGAGAAGACCGATGATGTCGGCTCCGTCGGTGTGAAAGTCCTGCTCGGCTTTGGTCTTGTAGAGCCGCGTCGACGGATCGTCCGGATCTGCTCCGGTATCGCGAATGTCGGTCAGCAGCTCGCCGGCAAAATTCTGCGGCACCGGGCTTCCGAGCTCGCGGCCAAGCAGCCAGTAGACTGCCGCAGCTTCGCTCTCGCTCATTCTGCCGACGGGAAGCCCGCGCACCAGAACGAAGCCGCGTCCGCGATGAAGCACTTCGCGCCATTGTCTCGCGGCATTCGCGAGTGTTCCGAGCGGAACTGCATTCCGTTCGAGGGATGTCACTTTCGTTCCTGCCGAACGTACGGCTGCGGCAACGCGCAGCGCATCGTCCACTTCGGCGTTACTCAGTTGATAAATCCAATCGGCCGTTTTCGACATTTCGCGGCCGGTCCAGGCTGCGGGGTTCTCGAACGGCGAGGGCGTGCTCGATTCCATGGAAGGCTCCTCGAAATGTGACTACAGACGTGTGGCTACGACCGCGTCCGACGGAACCAGAAACGGTGCGAGGGACCGATGCCAGGCGACTGACCAGCGATCTGCGGCAAGAAAGGGCAGGAGATCGATCGGCCGGCAACCGCCGACAACCTCCGGTGCCATACGATGAATCGTGGACCACACGCCTGCGATCACGTGCGAGTACCATGAATTGCCGGTGCCGAGACTGGCGAGACAGAGAAGACCGCCGGGCTTCAGCATCCGGTGCGCCTCGGCGAGTACCGCGGCGATGTCGTCTTCCGAGAGCAGGTCGAAAACGAAATTGGAGAGCCAGCGATCGTAATGTCCGCTCGGCTCGTCGACCGGCGGCCCGCCTTCCGACAATGCAACTTCTGCGCGAGCACCAAAACGCGCGAGCCGGCGGCTCGCGAGCCCGATCATAGTCGGGCTCAGATCGATGCCGCGGTAGGTTGCGGTGGCGGGGAGGCGCTCCGCAAGAAGCGATTCCGCGAAGCGCCCCGTTCCGCACCCGAACTCGAACACCGCCGACGCTTTCTCGAAGCATCCGTGCGTAACCAGCTCGCGCGTCGTCCTGTCTTCGTAGAACGCCTGCGAGTCCTGGAACGAACCGATCCGGTCGTACACGCGACGGGCGTCGCGATGCGAAAGCGCCGTGGTCATCTGCCGGTCAGCTCGCGCAGCTGCCCTGCGAAAGACCGTCCGGCACGCAGCAGCCCGCGGATGTGCCCGTATCGATGTCGTTCGCAGCTGCGGCGCTGCTGGTCTGCCCGAGGAACGAACGCAGGGAAATGTCTGCGGCCGTCTCGGCATCGCTGTCTTCGATCAATGCGTACATCTCCCACGGAATGCCGTCGGCGTCGCGAATCCAGAACTTGTCGGCTTTGGCATAGCAGCACGTGGTCGCGGTCTGCTGAAGAAGGGGAATCTCGGCCTGCTTGACGCGCACCATCTCGGTCGCGACCTGGCCGGTGTCACTGTAGCGGATGCCGAGGTGGCTCAGCTTGCCGGGCTCGCCTCCGATGTTGAGCGAGAAGATGACCGGCGGGTCGGACAGCTCGAACTTCGCATAGTCGTGGCGAACCTTGGCCGGTTCGATGCCGAGAAGCTTGCGGTACTGCTCGACGGCCTGGGGGATATCCTGGACGTAGACGGCGACATGGAAGGTATTGGACATGGTGGTTTCCTCCTGGGGATATTGCTGGGGGATATTGACGTTCGTCGATATTGCATCGGACATCGAAGTCTGTCAATATCCTCGCATGAAGAAAATCAGTCCCTGCTGTCCTCCGGTCCTCCACGCGACGCTCAGCCAGAGCGAGGCGGCCGAGCTCGCGACCACGCTCAAGGCGCTGGCCGATCCTGTAAGGCTTCGCATTCTCAGTCTCATCGCCGCGCAGCCCGACGCCGAGGCATGCGTCTGTCATCTGACCGAGCCGATCGGCTTGTCGCAGCCGACGATGACGCATCACCTGCAGATCCTTCACGGAGCGGGGATTCTCGAACGCGACAAGCGAGGGGCGTGGGTCTACTACAGGATCGTTGCCGATCGTCTCGAAGAAGTGCGTCGCGCGCTCGCCACGCGCATTCCGAAGCAGTCCGTCGCGAAACACTCCGCCGCTAAGCGCGCCATCGCGAAGCGCGCATGACCGATCGTGAGACCCCGTCGCTTGCCCGACGGGTCGCAGCCGAAGGAGTCGGAACGTGTTTCCTGCTCGCCGCGGTGGTCGGTTCGGGAATCATGGCCGAGCGGCTCTTTCCAGGAAGCGTCGGACTCGCGCTGCTCGCGAATGCGATTGCGACAGGAGCTGCCCTCGCCGCTCTGATCCTGACGTTCGGGCCCATCTCCGGCGCGCACTTCAATCCCGCCGTGACGTTCTCGTCGGTATTCAATCGCGAGCTGTCGAGCACGGATCTGCCGTTCTATCTGATCGCGCAGCTCGTCGGAGCTGTCGTCGGAGTGATCCTCGCGAACCTGATGTTCGAGCTCCCGGCAATCTCTCTTTCGCAGCACGCGCGACACGGCTTCGGACAGATCCTGAGTGAATTGGTCGCAACCTTCGGCCTGCTGACGGTGATTCTTGGCTCTTCGCGGTCCAGATCGTCCGAGGTCGTGGCGATAGCCGTCGCGGCGTACATCACCGCGGCGTACTGGTTCACGGCGTCGACGTCGTTCGCCAATCCGGCGGTCACCATTGCCCGCTCGCTCAGCGATACGTTCGCTGGCATCGCGCCGGCGGATGTCGCGGGGTTCGTCGGCGTGCAGATGCTGGGAGCGGCTGCGGCGACACTGCTTTTTCGGTGGCTTATTTCCGGCATCCCCGTCGTTACTCGCATCGGTGAATAGTCTCCGAAGGCGACGTCCCGATGTGTCTCGCACTTTTATGATGTTGGAGTAATTGACAACACTGCCACACGGTATCATGCTCCATCTGCATGGTTGCGCGGGCGCTGCTCCGGCGACGGGTGATTGTTGCCGCGGATGCCTTCGTCGATCTGGTAGTATGGGACGTCCCGAACCCTGTTCCGCCATCCTGGCATGGCTTCAAGTATCGCCTTGCCTATGTCGTAGCTGGCGACTGTGTGCTGAGGTACGACAACGAGCGTGGCAAGGGCGACCACAGGCACTTCGGCGCACGAGTGACGCACTATCGATTCTCGTCGCCGGAACGTCTGATGGAAGACTTTCTTGCGGATGTTGAGAGGTGGAATCGTGAACACCGTCGTTCTTGAAGTGAGACCGTTGGCCGAAACTCTCGCTGAAGCAGCCCGCGCGATGAAGGAACGACGAGGCGAGAGGCGAGCGCGCATCTCCTTCGCCTCGCCGGAACTGCTCTGGAAGGTACTCACTGCGAAGAGGTGGGACCTGCTCAGGGCGATGTGTGGTGCTGGTCCGGTTTCCATTCGCGAAGCCGCGCGACGGGTTGGCCGGGACGTAAAGGCGGTTCACGCCGATGTCACTGCATTGCTCGATGCTGGATTGCTCGATCGGACGGAAGAAGGCGTCGAGTTCCCATTCCGCGCGGTCAAGGTGGAGTTCGTGCTCGAAGCGGCGTAGTTCGTCCGGCCGTCGGGAATCTATTTGAAGCGATTATTCTCGCCGCCAGACCAGCCGCTCGATATCGAGCACGAACGAGCCGTCCGTCGGGTCTCTGGATTCCATGCCGTTGCGCAGCGTGACAACGTTCCCGCCGGCGACACGAATCCCGGTTGGCCCCACTGCATCCGCCCGGTGCCTTTCGATCCAGCCTGGAGCTTCGCCGCTGGTGTCCAGACGGTCCATTCTCAGCGTGCGAACGTCCAGGCGATAGACCGGTGTTTCCCCGAAGCGCCGTTTTCCGCGATATCCGAGCGATCCGATCACGTAGATGAAGTCGCCGACGAGCGTCGCCGTGTGAAAATCCGTCGGCGGGAATACGGATTCCGGGTAGCCGTAGATCGCTATCGTTCCGTCGCGCTCGTGAACGATCACATCGTTGTAGATGCAGAAATCGTCGTCGTAGTAGTCCTCGTGTTCGCCGCCGATCTGCACGGCGCGGCCGTCGGGCAGAAGAGTCAGCGACTGGCCGTATCGTTGCGCGCTCCAGACGGCCTCGGGGCACGGACCGCACGTGTCCTCGAACCCTTGGCGCGCTTCGAACCCCGAGGCTCCGCTGAGGATCATGGATTTCCAGAATGCGATATCCATTCGTTCGGGATTGCTCTTTCCGAACGACCGACGAAATCCCGATTTGAACTCATCGGATGAGACCGAAGCGAGCGCGTTTCCCGGTATGTCTGCGACGAATCGGGTAGTCTCGATTTGCGGAAGACCGAGAACTGCGCGCTGACCAGCATACGTCATCTGCGCTGGGTCGGCGCCGGCGTCGAGAAGCCGCATGACAATGTCGCGCGACGTCGCCTCCTTGAGCGCCTTGGTGGAGGAGCCTGCGTGGACGTCGGCTCCTGCGGCGAGCAGGATATCGACGCATTCGATGTCGTCGATCTCGACGGCTCGTACCAAGGCCGTCGTGCCGCGATCGTCCGTCTGCTCGACGTCCGCGCCGTCTTCGAGCAGCCAGCGCAGCATCTCGGGGTGTCGGCCGTCGACCGCATAACACAACGGTGGAGTCCAGAATCCGCCGCTTCCGCCGCGCGCCTCGATGTCCGCGCCATGGTCGCGCAGCAGCTTCGCCTTGGCGATGTCTCCGGTCCGCACTGCAATCAGCCACGCCGTCCGCGACCAGCAATCCTTCTCCTCGAGCGTGCTGCTGTCCGCGAGAGCCGCTTCGACGTCGGCCAGGGATCCGAGCGCGACAGCTTCGATGAGCGGTGTCCAGCCGAGTTGGTCCTTGTCCGCTCCCGCGGCCAGCAGCAGCGCGACCGCGTCGAAACGTGCAAGACGCGACAACACAAGCAGGGCAGTTTCGTTGTACGAGGAGACACCGGAGACGTTGACTCCCTGGTCAACGAGCAGGGTCACCAGCTCGAGCAGGTGCGGGTCGCGGGTGATGTCGCGCCCATAAATGGCGTCGAGCAGGGCGTCGTGTCCGTGATCGCGTTTGTAGTGAATGTTCGCGCCGGCCCGAATCAGCGCGGAAACCTTCTGCGGGTCGCCTTCTGCGAGCGCCTTGCGAAGCTCCTCCTGGCTCGGCGGCTCGGGAGGCAGATTGCTGCGGCTGTGAGTCATCGAATGGTCCCTTTCGCACGCGAACCTTGCAGGCATCTCCGGCGGATTCCACCGCACACCGAGCTACTCGAAACACCTGCTTGACGACGAAGACCCGGACTGACACGTAGCTGAACCCCGACGATGACCGCATTCCCGGCAAAGGGCTACGGAGACGAATATCCGCAAGCGATTACGATCGACGGCGTGAGAAGCACGCTGCGCTGGGAAACGCGCTGGTCGAGGTACTTCGAGGATGCGGCGGGACACGGGATGCTGATTCCGCGCTTCATGGACGGTTCCGCGTCCGTTACGGCACGCGAGATCGAGGCCGAATGGCCGGCGTGGTCGCAACGCGAGCGAGACGACTTCTGCGAGGCGTGCGGCGCGTTGACGGATGTCGAAGAGCTGGCAGGCATCCTGCGATACGTGATGCGCGTGGGAGGGCCCGACGAATGGTTCGCGGTGGCGCTCGATGTGGCCAGGATTCTGCCCATGGACGAAGCCTTCGAGCTGCTCGCTGGTGCCTTGTTGACGACTGGCGTCCCAATGGCCTGCAACATCACGCAAGGCATAGCGGCTACGAAGCATCCGGATGCTCCCGGCCTGCTGAGCCGGCACCTGGAGCAACTCTGGTCGCAACCGCAGATCTGGGAGCACGACGACTTCACGAACTGGACCGCGTTCGATGCGACGATGTGTATCGAGGGCCTGCTCGAGCTCGGGGCATCTCCGAGCGACTTTGAATCCAGAGTGAGACAGCTGTCCGAGCACAGCTGCGCCGGAAACAGGCAGAGCTGTCGTACGTTCCTGACCAGGTATTACCCGTGGCTCAGCCGTACATGATGCGCGTGATCCAGTCGGCAACCAGCGCCGGCTTGGATTCGCCGTCGATCTCGACCGTCATCGTGCGCGTCGTCTGAACCCACGGCTCCTTGAGCTCGGCGCTCGCGAGCACGCTGCGACAGCGCACGCGACGCCCGACCTTGACCGGGCTCACGAAGCGGACTTTCTCGAAGCCGTAGTTCACGCCCATCACCATTCCGGAATAGCGGGCGGGATCCTTCGGGATGGATGCGTCGAGCCAGGTCAGCAGCGACAGCGTAAGGAAGCCGTGCGCGATCGTGGTGCCGAACGGCGTCGACTTGGCCGCTTCGGGATCGACGTGAATGAACTGGTGATCGTTGGTGACTTCGGCGAACTGGTTGATGCGGGACTGGTCGATTTCGAACCAGTCGCCTACTCCCTCTTCCTTGCCCACCGAGGATTGCCAGACCGCGAATGCCTTCTCTGCGTTGGTGCTCATGGGACCGGAACCTACAAAAGTCGCCCAGCGCTGTCGACCGCGTCGCCCGGATCCTTGCCCGGTGCACTTCGAAGATGGCATCGTCTGGAGTAAGCCCGTCCCAGCAGTAATGGTGAGACATCACCGCAATCCGGAGGAGTGCCAATGAAATACGTGATCAGCTGGTTCGAACGGCCGCAGGGTTCGCCCATCGAATACGAAAACGCCCAGAAGCGAATCCTCGAGGTCTTCGGCCAGTGGAAAGCGCCGGCCAACTTCAAGATCGATTTCTTCGTCATACGAGTCGGCGAGTGGGGCGGGCACATGCTGGTCGAATGCGACGATCCTGTCGCCATCCATAAGTTCTGCTCGATGCTTCCGGCGTTCGTATTCGAGGCGCGACCCGTCATCACGATCGAGGAAGCCGTGCGCGGCGAGCGCGAAGTCATCGCGTGGCGCGACGCATTGAACTAAGTCAGCTTAATTCGTCGCCACTTCGCTTTTGGAACAAACGCGCCGTGACGAGGAGCAACTTGTGATGGGCCCATCGATACGACGTGCGGCGCCGGAAGAAATGCCGCGGGCAATCGCCGCAATCACGGCAGCATTCCTTACGGACCCGATTGCGCGATTCGCCTGGCCTTCTCCGTATGCTCATCTCGAAGCAATGCCGCTCGCTGCGCGAGAGTTTGCCGGCGCCAGTTTCGAGCACGGCGCGGCGTATGTGTCTTCCGACTTTTGCGGCACGGCTCTGTGGTTGCCTCCCGGCGTGGAGCCGAATGGAGAGGCGCTCGAGAAGATCTTCCGCGACACGGCGATGCCCGAGCATCTGGACGATCTGCTCGGCACATTCGAAAAGATGGAACACGCACATCCCGACGAAGCGCACTGGTACCTGCCGCTGATCGGCGTCGAACCTAACGCACAGGGAAAAGGGATCGGAGCGGAGCTGATGCGCTACGCTGTGGCGCGCTGCGATCAGGAAAAAGCACTGGCCTACCTGGAATCGTCGAACCCGCGCAACATCGCCCTCTATCGGCGCTTTGGTTTCGAAGAGATCGGCGAGCTCCAGGTCGGCGCGGGGCCGCTGGTTACGCCAATGCTCCGGCGACCGCGCTGAGGAGAAGCCTAAACGCGCATTGAAGCCACTCGCGTGATCAGCGAGAGACTCGTGCCAGACCTGGAAAATGCCGACGACGTCACATCCGCAATCCGGCCCGCCGCCGTCGTCAGCGCCCGAAGCGTGGGAACCGCTGCTGCGCTTTGCGCGGTTCGCCGGCCGCCCGATCGAGCTCTTTCTCCGGATCGAGGCCGCGAGCGGGATCCTGCTTTTCGCAGCGGCGGCCGTTGCGCTCGCGTGGGCGAACTCTCCGTGGTCGGAGAGCTACCAGTGGTTCTGGCATGTGCCGCTCGGGATTCGAGTGGGTGCCTTTTCGTTCGAGCGCACGCTCGAGTGGTTCGTCAACGACGGCCTGATGGTGATCTTCTTCTTCGTCGTCGGGATGGAGATACGCCGCGAGATGGATCACGGCGAGCTGTCGGAGTGGCGGAGGGCTGCGCTTCCCACGGCCGCCGCGCTCGGCGGCATGATCGTTCCTGCAGGGCTGTATCTGGTCGTCGCCGGTGTTCCCGAAACGAGGTCGGGTTGGGGCGTGCCGATGGCGACCGACATCGCGTTTGCCGTGGGCGTGCTGACGCTGCTTGGATCGCGCGCTCCGGCCTCGCTGCGTGTGCTGCTGCTGGCGCTCGCGGTCATCGATGACCTCGGGGCTATCCTCGTCATCGCGCTGTTCTATTCGTCCGGCATCGAGGCTGCGGGACTCGTCGTCGCGTTGTTCGGTTTTGGCGGGATCCTCGCGATGCAGCGATTCGGCGTGCGGATGAAGCTGGCGTACGTCGTGCCCGCCGTCGTGGCGTGGGCGGGCATCTACGCAGCCGGAATCCATCCGACGATCGCCGGCGTCATCGTCGGGCTTCTCACGCCGGTGCGCGCGTGGCTCGGACCCGACGGTTTCATTGCACGGGTCCGCGAGGAGCTCGAGCTTCTGGATCCATCCGTCGATGTGGAGTCCAGGAAGGCGGGCCTCTTCGTCGGCCTGCGCAATGTTGCCGTCGCGCGACGCGAAGCCGTCTCACCCGCCGACAGCCTGATCGAGATGCTTCATCCGTGGGTAGCGTTCGGCATCATGCCGGTGTTCGCGCTCGCCAATGCAGGGGTCGCGTTCTCCGGGCTCGCACTGGGCGGCTCGTCGCTGCGCGTGGCGATGGGGAGCGCAGCCGGCCTCGTCGTGGGCAAACCGCTCGGAATTCTTTTCGCGTGCTGGCTGGCGCTTCGCTTTCGCATCGGAACGCTGCCGGAAGGAATCACGTTCCGGCACCTCGTCGTGCTCGGTTTCGTCGCCGGCATCGGGTTCACGATGGCGCTGTTCATCGCGCAGCTCGCATTTACCGACGCAGCGCTTCTCGACGCAGCCAAGCTGGGCGTGCTGATCGCAAGTGCGGGTGCGGCGATTTTTGGCCTCGTTGCGGGCACACGACTCCTCGCGCCGCCGTCCGCGATGCGCTAGCTTCCGCCCGCCGATGGCCATCCCTGCCGACAAACTCCCGCTTGCCGACCTGCGCCGGAAGTACGTCGACGAAGGCCGCGCGCTGCCGCAGGACATCGAGGCCGCTCTTCGCGTCGATACGCGCGGCGCTGCCAAGGCGATTCTCGCCGCGGTCGACAAGCGCCGGCGCGCCAATCGTGCCGAGGGCCAGCGCCTGCGTCATCTGTTTCGCTTCGAGCAGGAGATCTGGTCGACAGGCATCACGCGCATCGCCGGAGTCGATGAAGCGGGCATGTCGCCGCTCGCGGGGCCGGTCGTTGCCGGTGCGGTGATTCTTCCGGTCGGCTGGCGTCATGCGGGCGTCGACGATTCGAAGAAGCTTACCGCCGAGGAGCGGACGCATCTTGCCGTGCAGATAAGGGCCAACGCGGTTGCGTGGGGCGTCGGCATCGTCTCGCCCGAAGAGATCGACCGCATCAACATCTATCGCGCCGGCCTGCTGGCGATGAAACGTGCGGTCGAAGCACTCGGGCCTGCTCCCGAGCATCTTCTGATCGACGCACGCAAGCTCGCCGACGTCGCGATTCCGCAGAAGTCGATCATCCACGGCGACGAGCTCAGCTTTTCGATCGCCGCGGCCAGCATCATCGCGAAGACCACGCGTGACGGGATCATGATCGGCTACGATCAGGAACATCCCGGCTACGGTTTCGCGCGCCACAAGGGCTATCCGGTTCCCGAGCACTACGCCGCGCTCGACAGGCTCGGCGCCTGCGCGATCCACCGTCGATCGTTCGGACCGGTGCGAAAGGCACTCGGCCTCGATCCGGTGCAGATCGAGATGTTCGGAATGTCCGAGATGCTCGAGGACGAAGCCGCGCTCGCGGATCCAGACGTTACGAGCGAAGCGTAGCCGTCAGCCGCCGCGGCTCGCGCAGCAGGTCGAGCGCGTCGACGATGCTCGTGCAGACAACGTCCGCGCCGCCGAGCGTCTCTACCGAAGCACCCTCACGCTGCACCACGACAATGCCGAGCGCGGCCTCGGCGAGCATCCGTCGGTCGTTGCGGCCGTTGCCGATCGCGACCACGTTCTCGCGCCCGAGCGACGTGACGTAGTCGAGCTTGGCGGCATCCTGGCCGGTGGGCGGCGCGATGATCAGCTTTGCGGGCAGCCCCGCCAGGTTTTCGGCCGCGAGCCCGAACGTATCGGCCGTGATGACGTGGACGGTGAGGTCGGCCGCGAGTGCCCGGAGGGCGTCGGCTACGCCTGCGAGCAGATGGCCGTCGAGCGCAAGCGTTCCGTTGTAGTCGAGCACGAGGTGTGAGAGTTCGAGGCGGCGGTAGCCCGGAATGTCGACGGTGATCATGTCCGCATGTCTATCGACCTCGACGGGTACCGCAACACCGAGGGACGCTCGAGGATGAACGCGCAATGAGTCGATTTCTTCTGATCTGTCTCGGCGGAGCGGCCGGTACCGGGGCGCGCTACCTGCTCTCGGCCTGGGCCCTCGAGTTTTTCGGCCCCGTCTTTCCGTTCGGGACACTGGCCGTCAATCTCATCGGCTCGTTTCTTCTGTCCGTCGTGATGTACGCCGGCATCGACGCTGCCGTTCTGTCGCCGACGATGCGTCTCGCGCTCGGAACCGGCGTGATGGGCGGCTTTACGACCTACTCGACGTTCAACTTCGAAACGATGAAGTACGTCCAGGACGGCGCGTGGGGTTCTGCGGCGCTCTACGTGACGGTCACGGTCGTCGCCTGCTTTCTCGCGGGCATCGCCGGCTGGGCGACGGCCCGGTCCGTGCTCGGTACGTACTGAGCGCTCGAGCACGCCACGCTTCGCTCAACGCGTAGCTTCGACGATGTGGCCCCACACGGAAAGGTAGCGGGCTTTCGGCGGAAAGCTCCGAAACTCGAAGCGCGAAAACCCCGCGCGGTTAAAGGCGTCCGCGAGCTCGGGCGCCGTATAGAGATTCGAAGCCCACCAGCGACCGATCAGCATTCGTGTCAGCGGATTTCGCCGCGTCATGAACAGTACCAGCGTGCCGCCGTCGTTGAGCCTCGCGCGCAATCCGGTAAGCGCAGCGGCGATCGTATCGCGCGGCACGTACTCGAGCATCGATGCGGAGACGATCAGATCGTAGTCGCACCAGTCGTCAGGCAATGCGCCAAGCTCGAGCACGTTGGCTTCGGCCAGCTCGATGTCGCGCATGCCGCGCCTGCGCATGTTTTCGCAAAGGGCATCGAGCATCGCCGGCGTCAGGTCGAAAGCGTGAAACGCGGCGGGCGTGCAGCCACGCCGGTCGAGCGCACCGCGAAGTGCGAGCGTCAGCGCGCCGGTGCCGCATCCGGCATCGAGAATGCGGAGGTCTGGGCGCACGAGCGCCGAATGCTCGAAGAACGCCCGCAGTCCCTGCGGATACCGCATCGCACGGATGAAGCGGGAGTAGGCTTTCTGCCGGCCGGTAAAGAACTCTCGCGCGTCGGCTGTGACGCTCACGAATCAGCCTTCGGTTTGCGCGCCGTGAAGAGCCCGCCCTGCGTCGACGGTGAAGTTCGATAGCCCGTCCAGCCGTGAAACGTGGCTTCGCAGAATCCGGCGTCGCTGAGCATTTTCAGGAGCGACCGCTCCCAGATTGCGCCTGCAATTCAAGCGGACCAGGCGCCTTTCTGCGAGACCTCTTCTGGAGTGACACCGTCTTCGAGCAGCATGTCGGCCATCTGGATGCGGCCGCCGGGGCGCAGCACGCGGAACGCTTCGGCGAGCACTTTCGGCTTGTCGAGACAGAGGTTGAAGACGCCGTTGGAAACCACCACGTCGACGGATGCGTCGTCGAGCGAAAGGTCGTCGATCTCACCGATGCGGAACTCGACGTTCGCGGAGCCGGCCGCGCGCGCGTTGCGCCGGGCCTTCTCGACCATCTCCACTCCGAAATCGATGCCGATCACGCGGCCTTCCGGCGCGACGCGGCGCGCGGCAAGGATGCTGTCGAGTCCGGCGCCCGAGCCGAGATCGAGAACGATCTCTCCGTTTCTCAGCGGCTGGAGGGCGATTGGGTTTCCTACGCCGGCGAAGGACTCGACGACGGACCGCGGCAGGGCGTCGATCCCCGTGGCATCGTAGCCGAGCCGCTTCGCACTCTCCGCGCCGACGAGGAACGACTCTTCGCGTTCGGGCGACAGCGCGACCATTGCGAAGCGCTCGCGGATTTCCGCTTTCAGCCGCGAAGAGTCTTCTCTTTCGTCGTCCACGATGTGTTCATTACGCCGGGACCAGGCTCAAGACGAGCCGGCTTACAGACGATCATCGGAGTCTGCCCCCACGCGTGGAACAGTCGAGATTTCACGCAAGTCATTGACCGGCAGGCCGCGTTGTTGGACCCTTGCCGCCGTGGCCGTGGCCGTGGCCGTGGCCGTGGCCGTGGCCGTGGCTCTCGATACACTTGCGTACGCGCGGCGGCTCCGCGAGGCTGGTTTCAGCGAGCAGCAGGCCGAAGGTCAGGCCCAGGCGCTCGCCGCTGCCATGACCGATACCCTTGCGACCAAGCAGGATCTTCGCGAACTCGACGTACGCTTCGACGCACGGTTTACGGGAATCGAGACTCGTTTCGATGAGCAGGAAAAGCGGATGGCTATTCGGTTCGACGAGCACGAAAAACGGATCGAGATGCGTTTCGCGGAGCAGTCAGCACGCTTCGATGCCCGCCTTGCCGATCTCGAACGTCGCATCACGCTTCGAATGCTGGCCGGAATTGGCGCGGTCTCGGCGCTGGTCAAACTTCTCTGATTCAAGGGGCGGGGAAAGCCCGCAAAGGCTCAGCCGCCGTTCGATCCGACGAGGATCGCCCGCGCTTCGCTGGCGTCGTGCGACTGCCGGAGCGCTGCGGTCTTGTCCTGGTCGCGAAGGACCCGCGCGATCTGCGAGACCGCGGTCAGAAGCTCGGCGCTCGGCTCGTCGGGTGCGATGATCGCGCATACGAGGTCGACCGGTCGCGCGTCGTTCGACTCGAAACCGATCGGCGACAGCAGCCGAAGGAAGACTGCGTGCGTCTTCGCGAGCCGGTGCAGCCTGGCGTGCGGCAGAGCGATTCCCCCGCCGACTCCCGTCGACCCGAGCGCCTCGCGTGCGAGCAGCGCTCCCTCGACGACGTCGCTCGGCATGCCTGCCTCGGACGCCAGCAGACTTGCCGCGTGCGCGATGGCACGCGGCTTGTCGGTCAGGGTGAGGTCGAGGGACACGGAATCGGGGGTCAGCACTTGTTCAAGATTCATTCCCTGCAGCTCCGTACGGAATTTCTACCACACAGCTCGAAGGCATGCGCGATTGCCGGCTGTTGTTTCTGCGAATCTTTGTCGGGTCTTGGCCTCGCGCCGGCGATCCGGCACTCTCTGGCGCTGGATGAGGCCCGCTGAGCGATGAACGCCGACCTTCGCGCAAAGACCATTTCGGCCGATGAGGCCGCCGAGCTCGTAAAATCGGGAGACTGGGTCGACTTCGGTGCCGGCCTGTCCCAGCCCGACCTGTTCGATGAAGCTCTCGCACGTCGCAAGGACGCGCTGCGTGGCGTTCGAATTCGAGCCTGCGTCACAATGTCGCCGCGGGCGGTTCTCGAATCGGACCCGACCGGCGAACATTTCCTGTGGTTCAACTGGCACTTCTCCGGCCACGACCGGGGCAGCAATACGGGTGGCCGGTGCAACTACATCCCGATGAATTTCGGCGAGGCGCCCGACTACTATCGCCGTTTCCTCGACCCCGTCGACGTGGCCTGCATCAAGACCACTGCGATCGACGAGGACGGGTGGTTCAACTACGCAGCCACCAACGCGAACACCGACGCCATCCTCGAGCGCGCGAAGGTCATCATCGTCGAGACCTCGACTGCGATGCCGCACGTCCGGAGCGACGGTGGAAGAATCCATCTCCGTGACGTCCACTACGTGATCGACGGCGGCGAGAACCCGCTTCCCGAGCTCGCCAACCCGCCGGTCACCGAAGTGGACCACCGCGTGGCCACCCTCATCGCCGAGCAGATCGACGACGGCGCCTGCCTGCAGATCGGCATCGGCGGCATGCCGAACGCCGTCTGCCTGTTGCTGAAGGATGCCGGCCTCGAGGATCTCGGCATTCATACCGAGATGTTCGTCGACGGCATGGTGGATCTCATCGAGTCGGGCGTCGCCAACGGCGCGCGCAAACAGATGAACAAGGGCGAGGCCGTCTTCACTTTTGCCGGCGGCTCGCGCCATTCGTACGATTTCCTCGACCGAAACCCGTCGGTTCGAAGCTGCCCTGTCGACTATACGAACCTTCCCGACCAGATCGCGCGCAACGACCGCGTGGTCTCGATCAACAACACCACGCAGATCGACCTGCAGGGCCAGGCCGCCTCCGAATCCGACGGCCACCGCCACCTGACCGGCACCGGAGGCCAGCTCCAGTTCGTCCGCGGTGCCTACGCCTCCAAAGGCGGAAAATCTTTCCTGTGCCTCGCATCCACCTACGAACGCCACGGCGTCAGGAGAAGCCGCATCGTCACCGCGCTGACCCCCGGCAACATCGTCACAACCCCGCGCACCGACGTCATGCACGTCGTAACCGAATACGGCAGCGTCTGCCTCAAAGGAAAGTCCGTCGCCGAACGCGCCACAGCGCTGATCGCCCTGGCCCACCCCGACTACAGAGAAGAACTGGAACGCGAAGCCAGACAGCAAGGCATGATCCCGAAGCACTTCTTCTGAAAGGCTCTTCGCGGGTTTCCACGTCGTTCTCCGCAAGGACGCGACCGCCCACGGACATGCGCCTTTCGCGACAAGTGCGAACATTCCCCGGGGAATGTTCGTGCAGCCATGTACAGTCGCGATTCGCTGCGCCCGCCCGGAGTGATTTCAAGCGCGAGCAAGCTACGCCCTTAAGCGGATGACCAAAGCGCGCACAAAGAGACCGCCCGCACCATTTTCGTGAATCGTGACTGACCGTCGCCCTATGCGCGGACTTCGTAGAAGGGTCCAGATGCAAGGCAGATTCCGGCGAAGAGAGGGAGTCGTACTTCCCGTACGTCGACCAAACGCAGCCGGAATCGAACGCAGCAGATGGGCCCTTATACGAAGTCCGCCCAGCGATCGTGGCACTGACATAGCCGGTCGGCGATTGAGCGAAACGGCCGCAAGAAACACAAACCCCGGCAGCGCTTCCATCTCGAGAGACGGCCCGCCGGTGAGAGC
Source organism: Candidatus Limnocylindrales bacterium (assembly GCA_035571835.1). Taxonomy (NCBI): domain Bacteria; kingdom Bacillati; phylum Chloroflexota; class Candidatus Limnocylindria; order Candidatus Limnocylindrales; species Candidatus Limnocylindrales bacterium. Next base: position 199,458 of record DATNBU010000037.1, read on the forward strand.
GGGACTGCCGGGGTTCGGTGGTGTTTGGGTCCCCTTGAGGGGCGACCCAGCGATGTGCTGGAGCGCGTTTCCTCCTAAGAGGACACCACCTCACAGGTCACCTTGAACGAATAGATCACTGGATCACCTCCTTTGTTTTCGGCGGGGGACAATGAGCGGTCCCGAGCACCGCTGCCTCAGAGGAAGACCGCCGGTGTCCCCCCTGGGCCCCGGCCACCGACCGAAGTCGGCGATGAGGCCTGTGTACGCCTCGGCCAGGCGATCGCTGAACAGGCGGTCAAATTACGCTCGCGCCTGACGGTTGTCGAGACACGGAAGTGCAAATCTGCTGGTGTTTTTCCGCAAAAGCGGGTGACCGTGCGGTACTGCTTCGACGCCTGTTCGAACTCTGAACGCGTCGCGTCGCAAGACACGGCGAGCGCCGCCAACAAACATTCTTGCATTCCCACTGCAACACCCATTAGGTTGCGATCGGGAATCGGGGAGAGAGGCGCACGTTTCGCGTGCGCGGTTCCGAAGCCTCCAAGGAAAGCTTATGAAAAATCGACTTCGTCATCTCGCCATCGTTGCGTTCGCTGCGCTCGTGTCGTCGAGCGTTGCGTCGGCCCAGTGCCCGGACTGTTCCGTCAAGGGCGGTGGCAGCCCGAAGACCGACTGTCACGTCGAGCTCGCAAACGACGTGCTGCACGTGAACTACCCGTTCTATCCGAAGAAGAGCAAGGAAGTGCGCTGCTTCGACGGCGATGCGTGCGACCTCGACGGCATCGCGAACAACTCGTGCACGTTCGACGTCGACCTCTGCCTGCACAACGCGGATCCGTCCCTGCCCGACTGCGTACCGGCGACCGTTACGGCCGTTACGGTAAGCGACGTCGAGGATTTCCCGGAGCTCACGAGCCTGCAGACTGCCGCAAATGGCCTGCTTCCCGCCAGCACCAACGTCTGCACGACCGGTCAGACCGTCACTGTCCCGCTCGAAGGTCCGGACGACAACGGCGTCTACACGGCGACCAAATTCTCCATGAAAATCGGCACCGAAGGCGGCAAGGACAAGGACAAATACAAGTTCCTGTGCGTGCCGCGCGGCTGGCCGAGCCACGGCTACGACAATGCGAATACGCGCGCGACGCCGCTCGACACCGGCATCGACTCGACGAACGTTTCGACGCTCGTCGAGAAGTGGACGTTCAATACGCCGGGCGACAACCCTGCGGTCAGCTCGACGGTGACGGTCGGCTCGACGATGGTCTACACGACCGCCTGGGACAGCAAGGTCTACGCGCTCGACAAGAAGAACGGCGAGATCAAGTGGACGTTCAATACCCACGCCACCCACGGCGGCATCACCAAGGGAATTCAAAGCTCGCTTACGCTCACGCCCGAAGGCCGCGTGCTTGTGGCCGACAGCAACGGACAGCTCTACTGCCTCGACGGAAAGAAAGGCACGCAGGTCTGGCACGCCGACGCGGCGACTGCGGATCCGAACGCCGCACACGCGTGGGCAAGCCCGCTGGTCGCCAACGGCATGGTGCTGATGGGAATCGCATCGCACAACGACGCGCCGTGTACGCGCGGTACGCTGATCGCGTACGACCTCAACACAGGTGTGGAGAAATGGCGCCAGCACACCGTTCCGGAGCGCATCTGCTACGACGACACGACCAACGAGTGCAGCGCGAACAGCGATTGCGTCGCCGCTGCGGCAGGCTCGCCTTGCCTGATCGGAGACTGCGACAGCAACCCGGAAATCTCGTGCACCACGAACGCGGATTGCCCGAGCACGTTCCTTACGGGCGGTCAGTGCATTGCAGCCGGATCACCGACGGGAGAGTGCTGGCTCGAGCGATCGATCTCGTGCACGGCCGACGCCGATTGTCCGGCGTGCGTCCCGGGGGTCGGCGGTGGAGTAACGGCGACGCCGGCGGCTTCGGCCGACGGAACCTCCATCTACATGGCGAGCGTCGGCTGCCTGTCGCGGCCGTCGATCGGCAACTCCGACAGCATCTTCAAGCTCGACGCCGCAACCGGCGACATCGTGTGGGCTTACCGGACCGAGTCGATCGAGCAGTTCCAGTCGTTCGAGGGCGGACCGACCTACCACGATTACGGATTCCTCAACGGGCCGATCCTCACCGACAACGGCACGCCGCTGGCCGTGGCCGGTGGAAAGGACGGAGCGATCTACGCAGTGAACCAGGAAACCGGCGCGCTCGAATGGTCGAACGTCATTTCGGCGCCACCGACGTTCGCCGGATTCGGACTCTTCAACGGCGCGGACGCGTACGACGCGGAGACCGATCAGTTCTTTGCAGCGCTCGACGGCAGCACGACGTACGCGACGTCGAACGACCACCTGATCTCCTTCAATGGGGCAGACGGAACGACCGGCTGGTCAGAGCTTCCGGGCTCGTCGAACGCGAGCTGGAGCAGTCTCACGCTCGCGAACGACGTTCTCTATGCGGGAACCAATGCCCATTCGCGGCTCGACGCGTACAACAAGGCGACGGGCGCGTTCATCGCATCGCTGAACGTCCCGTCCGGACAGGTCTACGGCGGAGCGGCGGTCGAAAACGGCGTGATCTACATTCCCTTCGGGAACATCATCAGCGGCGACGGCGGCGTGATCGCCTACCAGTTGCCGACGGCGCCGTAGGCATTCGACAATCCGGGACAGGTACGAATTGTAGTTCGTACCTGTCCCATCTCGGGACGGCGGCGGATTTTCGAATCCGCCGCCGTTTTTTTGCGAATGGAGCTGGAGCGACTTACTGCCGGAGCGCCGGCTCGTATCCCCACGGCAGATTGACCTGCTTCGACTCGAGATACGCGCGCAGGCCTTCGGGTCCGAGCTCGCGACCGATCCCGGACGACTTGAAGCCGCCGAACGGCGAGCCGAACTCCATCATGAAACCGTTGACGGTGTAGACGCCGGTGCGCACGCGGCGCGCGACGTCGAGCCCGCGGTCCACGTCGGCGGTCCATACGGATCCCGCGAGCCCGTATTCCGAGTCGTTGGCGATCGCGACCGCGTCCTTCTCGTCGTCGAACGGGATCAGCACGAGCACTGGTCCGAAGATCTCCTCGCGCGCGACGCGCATCGAATTGTTGACGCCGGTCATCAGCGTCGGCTCCACGTACCAGCCTTTGTCCATCGACGACGGGCGGCCGCCGCCGACCGCAACCTTGGCGCCTTCGCCGCGACCGATCGCGATGTAGCCTTCGACGCGCTCGCGCTGCCGGCTCGAAACCAGCGGCCCGCACTCGGTCGACGGATCCATCGGATCGCCGACGCGCATCGCGCCGACTGCCGCCGAAAGGCGCTCGGCGACTTCGTCGTAGCGCGAGCGCGGCGCGAGAATGCGCGTCTGCCCGACGCACGCCTGGCCGTTGTTCATGATCGCGCCGCCCATCAGGCCCGGGATCGCCATGTCGAGGTCGGCGTCCTCCATGACGATGCAGGCCGACTTTCCGCCGAGCTCGAGCGTGACGCGCTTCAGGTTCTGGCCGCAGATCGATGCGATGTGCCGTCCGGCGGCGGTCGAACCCGTGAACGAAACCTTGTCAACGCCGGGATGCCGCACGAGGTATTCGCCGACCTCACGCCCGGTCTGGACGATGCTGACGACGCCTTCCGGAATGCCGGCCTGCGTGCAGGCCTCGGCAAGGATGTACGCGTCGAGCGGAGTCTCGGGCGCCGGTTTGACGACGATCGTGCAGCCGGCGGCCAGTGCCGGCGCGAGCTTGAGCATGATCGTGAACAGCGGGACGTTCCACGGCACGATCGCCGCGACCACGCCGACCGGCTCGTGGCGCACCACGCACGGTCCCATCATTCCCTGGCGCGTCTCTTCGAATGCGAACTCGCGCGCGAGCCCGGTGAAGTAGTCGAGCACCATGTTGGCGGCCATCGCCTGGCCGAGGTTCGAAAAGCTGATCGGCGAGCCCATCTCGCGCGTGATCGTCTCGGCGATCTCCTCGCTGCGCCCCTGGAGGATGGCCGAGAGCTGGGCCATGTGGGCCGCGCGCTCGGCGGCCGGCATGCGCGGCCACGGGCCGTCGTCGAACGCGTGGCGTGCGGCCGCGACGGCCGCATCCACGTCGGCCTCGCGGGCCTCGGGAACCCGGGCGATGGCTTCCTCGGTATGCGGCGAGATCACGTCGATGGTCGCGCCGGAAGAGGGAGCCTGCCACTGGCCGCCGATGTAGAGCTTGTCCTGGGTCTGCATGATCGAGCTGTTCTCCCGCAAATGAAGTGGTTCGGACCGCCCGTGTGTAGCCCGGAGGGCCGTCCGGCGGAAATCCAAACGATCGTTTGTCTCGCCGGAAATCGGGGACAGACACCGATTTCCCGAAACCCGGGACAGACACCGATTTCCCGAATTCGGGGTCTGACCCCGATTTCCTCAAAACCGCGAGCTAGACCGCGACCGCGCTCTTTTCCGTCAGATCGCGAACCCGCTGGCCGAGAATCCACGCGAGATTGCGGAACAGCTTGGCGCCGGTGCCCGGGAAGCGGCGACGAACGCGCTCGAGATCGGCCGACGAAAGCCGCAGGATTTCGGTGCCCGTTTCGGCAACCACGTCCGCCGAGCGCGGCTTGGTGTCGATCAGCGCGACCTCGCCGAACAGGTCGCCGGACTTCATTTTCGACAGCAGTTTTTCGCGGCCGCCTTCGGTGACGCTCGCGCGCAGCGCGCCGCTCAGCACCAGGTACATGCTGCCGTCGCTCTCTTCGCCGCGCTGGATCACGTGCTGTCCCGGCTCGAACGTCTCGATCGTGCCGAGCATGATCACCTTGCGCGCTTCCCACTTCGTGAAGTCACGAAGCAGCGCCGTCGCCGTGATGTCGCCTTCGAGCTTGAGCCCGACGATGTTCCACGCGGTCACGAGCCGCGTTGAGACCATGAGGATCGGCGTCATGGTGAGCTCGGTGACGATGGCGAGCAGCATCGTTACCGCGGAAAGGCCGCCGAAGTAGGCGGTCGGCACGAAGTTCGAGAACACCAGAATCGCGAAGCCGGCCGCGAGCGCGAGCGACGTCGACAGGATCGATTTCCCCTCGGCATGAAGGGTCGCGAACATCGCCTTTTCCTGGTCGTGGTGCCGGTCGAGCTCGGCGCTGTAGCGCGCCATGTAGTGCACCGTGTCGTCGACGGCGATGCCGATGGCGATCGCCGCGATCATGCACGTGCCGACGTTCAGAGGAATGCCGAACACACCCATGATCCCGAAAATGACGGCGATCGGCACCAGGTTCGGGATCAGCGAAAGCAGGCCGGCGCGGATCGACATGAACATCGCCGCGTTCACGAGCGCGACCGCAATCAGCAGGCTGACGAGGTCCGACACCATGTTGAAGACCATGTAGTCGGAGGCTTCGTTGATCAGGATCGACTCGCCGGTCGGAGTAACGCTGACCGCTTTCGGAAAATTCGCGACCGACCAGTCGCGCAGGTCGGCGAGCACGCGGTTGAGCTCCCACGTGCTCGTGATGTTGTGCCGCACGGTGATGCTGGCGCTCGAGTAGTCGGCGTTGACGTAGCGCGCGAGGTCTTCACCGTCGAGCATCAGCAGGTACTGTGCGATGAGGTCGCTCGAGTCCGGCACGACGAAACGCTTCTCGTCTCCGCCGTCGATCTCGCGCTGCATGGTGCGCACGAAGTCGGCGACCGACAGCGTCTTGTCGATGCCGGGCACTTTCGCGAGATGATCCTGGAGCGCGGCAATCGTACGCAGCAGCGCCGGATCCTTGATCGCGTCCGGACGGCCGCCTTCGACGATGACGGAAAAGTTCGTCACTCCGGCAAGTCTCTCGTGCGCCTGCTCGGTCCGCTCGCGCAGCACGCTGCCCTTGTGAAAGTAGCTGAGCAGGTCGTTGTCGACGCGGATCTGCGTGGCGGCGACGCCCGATGCGACGGCGACCAGCACCGCAATCACGAGCACCATTCGTCCGTGCTCGAGGTCGAAGCGCCCGATCCAGTCCATCAGTGCGTGCGTGCGGCCGATCGGAGCGTCGTCGGCGACTGCAGCCATCTTGGCCGGAATCGGCCAGATGCGCAGCAACGCCGGGACCAGGACGATCGAGATCACGAAGTTCGCGGTGAATCCGATCGGCGCGAAGATGCCGAACTCCTTGAGCAGGCGGATGTCCGACGTCACCAGCGTGAGAAACCCGAGAACCGTAGTCGCGGTGGTGACCAGAAGCGGCACCGCCAGCGTCTCCATCGTCTCGAGCAGCGCTTTTCGTTTGTCGCGGCTGTGCGCGTACGCCTGGTGGTACTCGGCGATGATGTGCACGTCCTCGGTAAAGCCGATGCAGATCAGCAGCACCGGGATCAGCGCAGTGATCACGGTGATCGAGTATCCGAGCAGCCCCATGAGCCCGAACGTCCAGACGATGCTGAGGAGCCCGGTCGTGATCGGGATCGCGACCGCGTGCGACACGCGGAACATCAGCCACAGCACGACGAGCAGCAGCACGAGCGCGAGCGGCATCAGCCGCACCTGATCCTGCTGCACGAACTCGACGAGCGTCGCCTTGGTGAACGGGCCGCCGATCTGCCAGATCTCCAGGCCGGACGCCTGGTGCACCGATGCGATCACGCGCTCGAGCGCGGCGGCAAAATCGGGGTCGAACTTCGAATCGGTGCCGGGGTTCTGCGTGTAGACGAGCACCGCCGTCGCCTTCGCATCTTCCGACACGAGGTTGCCGGCGAGCAGCGGGTTGCGAAGCGCCTGGCGCCTGATGTCGGCGAGCACGGCAGGATCCTTCGGCAGCACCGGCGGAAACAGCGGATCCGTATCGATCGAATCCCCCGTACCGCGGATGTTGCCGACGGTGACGAGGCTCGTCACCGAGCGCACTCCGGGAATCGCGCGGCTTTCGTTCGTCAGCCGCGCGATCGCTTCGAGAGCCTTCGGCTGAAACACGTCGTCGGCCTGCACGAGGACGAGCGTCAGGTCGTCGCTGCCGAACTGGCGCTTGGCGTCTTCATAGAAGCGGCCGGCCGGACTGTCGGCGGCCATCAGGTCCTTGGCAGTGACCTCCGTGCGGAGCCCGGGAAGCCCGGTCGCGAGCAGCGCCGTCACCACGAGCACGAGCGCAACGGAGATTCGTTGATGGAAGATGATCCAGCGGCAGAGCTTGCGCATCAGGTTGGCGTCCGACGTCTTCGAAAAGCCCGAGAGCTCGCCAGAAGTACTTCTGGAATTCCTCCGGGAATTCTGGAAGTCCCTAGAAGTCCTGGCCGGCTTCGAGTGCGGCGGTCGTGAACATGTCTTCCTTGAGGCCCTTGCCGTGCTCGCGCCCGCGGATCGTCAGCACTGTGCTGGTGCCGGCGCCCTTGTCTTCCATCGTGATCTCGTCGGCGCGCCATGCGCTGCCGGCAACCTGGACGAGCTTGCGGTCGCTCTGCACCTTGGCGAGCTTTCCGGCGGAGTCGAACAGCTCACGCCGGACGATGTAGAGATTGTCCTTGCGGATCGAAAGGCGCCGTTTCGAATAGCCGGTGTCGAGCGATGCCGAAGCCGGCGTGGCATCGACGAGCCAGCACGGCGCGCCGTCGACGTCGCCTTCCCCGGCGCTCGCGTACGTCCATGCGGACGGGTCTTCCGGCGCAAGATCCTCGTACGCGAAATCGGTTCCCATGAAGCGCACGCGCCGCCCGCCCGACGCCACGCGCTTGGCCTTGCGCAGCGCCGGCAGAAAGAACCACTGGTCGCCGGCCTGCCCGGCTTGTCCCTCCCACGTCAGGATTGCGGTTCCTTCGACGTCGTGCGGAGACGTGAATCTCGCAAGGCTCTTCGAACGGCCGTCGGGCGTCGTCATCGACCAGACGGTGATCTGTCGCTCCTTGGCATCTCCGGACATCGCGGCAATGCGCATCGTGCGATCCTCGCGCTCGTCGGTGAGGCGATGCGCTGCAACCGAGCGCTTGACGAGCTCGGCCGGGCTCTCGGCAGCAGCGGCCGCGGCAGGCACCTGCGCGGGCTCCGCTGCAGCAGCGACAGGGCGAGCGAGCGCCGTAAGCGCGAGCGCAATGATCATGCTCCTGCACGATGAGAATGGTCCCATGGTCCCTCCCGCATGGCCGCCTGGCCGCCTCGTCAGTTGGCCGTGCGCGGTCTTCTACACCGGATTGCTTGCCGAAGAACGGCGGGCCGGGCGCGCCTGCCCCGACGGTCACAGCGTCCAGACGAGGCTGCTGTAGAACCGGCTGTTGTCCGTCCAGGTGCCCAGCGAAGTATCGCGGTCGCCGAAGAATGTATCGAATCCCGCCTCGAGCTTCACGTCGTCGCGCAGTTTCCGAATGACGCGCGGGCCGAAATAGAAGCTCGGGTCGTCGGTCGAGGCCAGCAGGAAGTCGAATTCCACCGACGTCGTCTCGCTGAAGACGACCTCGAGTCGCGACGCAATGCCGTCTTCCTGCAGCAGCGGATCGGCGCGCCCGACGATGTCGATCGTGAAGGCCGATTCGCTCTGGAGCGGCTCGTTGCGCAGGTACTCGAGCACGAGGAGCGCCCGCTCCACGTGAAGAAGCGGAATGGGACCCGCGAACCAGTCGACACCGTTCACGGTCTCGACCCGCGAGCCGGTCGAATGGTCGCCGCCGATCCGGAAGGCCGTCTCCGAATGCAGCTCGAAATTGCCGAAGCTCGTCGACAGCGACAGCCCCGGCACGTGGATGCGCGGGAAGAACGTCTCCAGCGTCGAGACGTCGAGCTCGGGAAACTCGTAGTAGCCGTCGTAGTAGGAGAGCGCGG